>JAITHQ010000185.1 GCA_031279925.1 Treponema sp.
GGATACGGGTGGTGATTCATCCGCAAAGCGTGGTTCATTCAATGGTGCGGATGAACGATGGAGCGGTGTACGCCCAGCTTTCCCGTCCCGACATGCGGCTGCCGATTCACCAGGCCCTGTACTGGCCGCAAGCCGCACCCGGCCCCTTTGGCCGGCTCGATTTTGATTCGCTGCGGCTTGATTTTGAAAATCCCGATACAAAAAAATTCCCCATACTGGCCCTTGCATACGAGGCGGTTAAACGGGGGGGGCTTTACCCCTGCGCGTACAACGGGGCAAACGAGGCGGCGGCCGCCGCTTTTCTTGACCGGCGGATTGGCTTTCTTGATATAAGCCGGATTACCGGCTATGTTTTAGAAAAGGACTGGAGCGCGGAAGCGGCGGATATTGCCGGGGTTCTGGAAGCGGATGCAAAGGCCAGGACGCTGGCTGAATCTATCATAAACAAGGATTTGCAATGATTATTTTGAAGATTATACTTGGCCTGTTCGGCCTGGGGCTTGTGGTTTTTGTACACGAGCTGGGCCACTTTCTTGCGGCGCGCTTGGTGGGCATTGATGTTGAGGCTTTCTCGATTGGGTGGGGAAACCCCATCCTAAAAAAGAAAATCGGCGCCGTTGAATACCGGCTGGGCATGTTTCCCATTGGCGGCTACTGCAAGATGCGGGGCGAAAATGAATTTCATGAGGCATGGGAAAACCGCAGCCAGGGAATAGAGCCGGTAAAGGGCACGTTTTTTGGAGCAAGCCCCCTGCGGAGAATACTGGTTGCTTTCGCCGGTCCGCTGTTCAACCTGATTTTTGCTGTCCTGGTGCTTTCCCTTATCTGGGGAATAGGTTTTGAAATGCGCACCCTGGACAGCAGAATTGTACTTGCCTCGGAAATAAACCAGGACCGCTCTTATCCCGCCGATGAAGCCGGTTTCCAAACCGGCGACCGGATAATCGAAGTAAATGGCAAAAAAACTTCGTATTTCCACGAAGTGCAGGAAAACATTGCCGTTAATCCCGAAAAGGAACTTGCCGTTACCGTTGAACGCGGGGGGGAAACTATTAACCTGTTTGTACGGCCCGAGCTGGACAAAAGTTCCGGGGCGGGGAGAATAGGCGTGTATTTCTGGACGGACCCGGTAATCGAAGCTGTTGCTCCGGGCAGCGATGCGGCCATTGCGGGCCTCCTGCCGGGGGATCGGCTCCTGCGTATTAATGGCGAAACGGTTGCGCACAGTGTTGATTTTATCAAGGCTTTAGAATCGCAGCCCGCCGTTCTAGTAATTGATTATCAGCGGAACGGGGTGGAGGATCAAACCAGCCTTATCCCCCTGTATTCCGAAAACGGGGCTTTTAATTCGGGAATAACCTGGGCGTCCGTACAGTACCATACGCCGCGTTTTTCCGTTCCCGCCGCCATAGCAAAGGGTTCACAGGAAAGCTGGAAAACCCTGGTGGTTTCCCTGCGAAGCCTTGGTCTATTGTTTAAAGGCATTGATCTTACCCAGGCCGTATCCGGCCCGGTTCGCATTACCTATATGGTTGGCAATATTGCCGCCGAAGGTTTTGGTCAAAGCCTTGGCGCGGGGCTGCGTTCCATGGCGGATTTTTTGGCTCTTATTTCCATTGCCCTGTGCATAATGAATCTTCTGCCCCTGCCGATTCTTGATGGGGGAATGATCGTGCTGTACCTTGTCGAACTTATCCGCCGGAAACCCATAAGCCCCAGAACCGCTACGGTTTTTCAAACATTGGGGGCGGTGATTGTTTTTGGCCTTATGATTTTTGCGGTATTCGGGGATATACTGTATCTGGCCCGCAGGTAGCCCGCGCCTGAGAGCCTGTTCAAATTGTGGATTTTTTGCGGTCAATAGGCCGCAAAAAATCCCGATTTTCGGGCTCTTTTGGAGCCTGCAAGGTAGCATTTTGGCGTTTACAACGCCAAAATTCCAGATTTTGAGCAGGCTTTGAAACGAAGTTTCTGTACCAGGAGGAGCCGGTATGCAACGAAATATTGCCTGTCCCTGCGGCAGGGTTTTTCCGGTCCTGGCGGAGGACAGCATCGATCTTGACCGGAACGGCGAATATACCGGCCAAATTTCCAGCGGCTCTTTTATGCATTTTATCTGCCCCATCTGCGGAAAAAAACATAAGCCCGAATTTCCCCTAACGCTTGTCTGGCCCTCAAAAGGGCTTCGCCTTGAGGTTCTGCCGGAACTTGATCGCGGCGCATTTTACCGTAGAAAAAAAGCCCTCCTGGAAACCGAAACCATTATCGGCTATGCCGAACTTGCCGACCGCATTGCGGTTATCAGTGACGGCCTTGAACCGGCTGTGGTTGAAACCCTCAAATATTACCTGCTCCTTAAGGCCGAAGAAAGCTACCCCCATCGCGAGGTAACTATCTGGTATCAGGGAAAGGGGCCGCAATTTATCGAGTTTCATCTGCACGGAATAAAGGCCGGTGAGGTTGCCCTTATACGAACCCCGCTTGATCTCTACCAGGAAACACTTGACCGCTACAAAAAGCATCCTAAAAGCGAGATATTTACCCGCCTTAGAGTCCGCTCCTATCTTTCGGTGCAAAACATGCGCCGCATTGGGGAGCGGCAATGAGAATGCGGTTTTTCTTTGGACTTGCCGGCCTTGTCCTGGTTTTATTGAATGCGCTGCCGCTTTGGGCCCAGAACGGCGGCTGGGCATTGGGGAATTTTGCGCCCGGCGGACACCGGGGGGCGGTTACGGCGCTTGTGCATAAGGGAGATATAATACTCAGCGCCGGGGAAGATGGTTTCCTTGGAATCTGGGATGCGCAAAACGCCGCCGCTGTTGAACGCTTTCAGCTAACGCCGTACAATATTATCGCTATGGCGGGCAGGCCGGAAACCGATGAAATTTGCCTTGTGGAAAGCGACGGGCTGGGACTATACCGGATATCCGCCTGGAATTACCGTGAGCGAAAAAATCTTTTTACCCTGCGTTTCCGGGACCCGATAGGGTATATTGCCTATTCAGGGGGAGGGAATTTTATCATCGCGGCCAGAACCGGAAGAACCGGACTGGTTTTTATCGATGCCGTAACAGGCGGCGTTCTACAGTCTCCGCAATCCCTTACCGGCGCCGCCGCTTGTGCCGCAACCGGCAGGTCGGAGCGGAACATGGCGGTTTACTTTACATCGGGTACGCTTTCCTATTGGGACCTGGAATTGGGAAACGAAACAAACCGTTTTGAAGTTCCGTCTTACCTGAATTCTCCAATTCTGTTCAGCAATAACCGCTACCTTGCCGGGGTCAACTCAGACGGCCTGGCAGTGATCCACGCCGCATCGGGGAATTTGCTTGCAAGCGACGCCGCTATTCCGCCCGATTCTCTGCTCTGTGCATCGGGCGATGAATTGATCTGCCTTGTTCAAAACCCACAATCGGCAGAGGTATACCGTTTTACGGTGGATCGTAACGGGCGGCTGGCCATGAGCGGGCGTATTTCCCTTTCCGCCGCCAATGTTCCCGGTTTTACCTTGGGCTCCGGATATTTTGGCGCTATTGCGGCCAATGGCGGCATAGCCCTAGGCACCAGAAACGGCAATCTTATGCTTGCCGGCAAGGGCGGGCAGATTCGCGGCATGACGGTTAACAACCAAATCCGCATTGTTGAAACCGCCGTTTCAGGCTCGACCATTGCTTTCCTTGCGGAAAATAACACTTTGGGCTTTATCCCCCTGGATTTCAACCGCTTTGGCCCCAGCACAATAATAAGCCTTGAACAAAACACCGCCTACAGCCGCGTCTGTGGTTTTGATGAAGAGCAAAGCGGCGCAGGGCAGTTTGTTTTTTGGCAGGGGGAGAATACCCTTACGCCGCCTGCGCTTCGATCCCCGGATGCACGGCGGCAGCCGCTTGTGTTAGGCGACATTAATTTCCGTTTCCCGGTTCGCTCGGCGGCATCGGCAGGTGGAAAAATACTGTTTCTTGATTCGGCGGGCAACCTTTCGGTCATTTCTCCCCTCGACGCCCAAAGCCGTCCGTTTATGTTTTTTTCGGTTGGCCTTATGGACGCCGGTTTTATTGACCGGGACAACCTTATTCTAGGCCGCAGCGCGGTTTCGGGAAACAGTCCTTTTTTGATGATAAATATCAAGACCGGCGAGACGGTTCCCCTGGCTTACCCTTCCCGTGCGGGCGTAATGGTTTACCGGGGGGCTTCCGGCAGTATATACGCCGCCGCAGTCGATGTTGACAAAGAGGGAAGCGGACTAACAACATCAATTGTACAGCTTAACACCGTAAGCCCGGCGCAATCGGTCCGGCTGGTTGAATTCCAGGGAGAGGACACCCAGTTTTCGCTTGCGGAATCGCAGGGAAATTTTGCCGCTACCATCGGAGGCGAAGGCGCGGCGATTTATTCAGCCGGCGGCATTAAAAAATTTGAAAGAACGGCGGGCCTGCCCGGAAGGCTTATTGACGGAGGCCGGTTTTTTATCAGCCTTGATGTGGAAGGCAATATCGCCTGGCACGAAAGCGACACGGGGAAACTGCTTGCCATATTTAGGCTGTATCAACGCCAGTGGCGGCTGCAAACCGAACGAAGTGTACTGCACGGAAATTTATCGAACATCCCCATTCGCCCCCAGCGGTAATATTTTCTTAATTGTAAAGCCGCGCCGGTTATGCCGCGAAAAATTTGGGTAAAGTAACTTTGGGAACTATAGGACAAAATACCGGCAATATCAGCGGTTTCATCATCCAAATGAGTTCCTCAAGGTTTATCGGCTCATGCAGATGTACGGAAATATAATTGCGGAGTTTCCGTACTGTGGGCGGATGCCCGTCTAAACTCCCTCCCCGTGTAACCATCTCGCAAAAACCAACCGCCATCTGGTACGAGAGGGCATTAATATCCTGGGGGCCGTATCATGGCATCCATTTTCCGGCAGTAGGAATCGCTTATTGAATAGGCGTCTCCGCTTCAACGCCGCTCCGGATGGCGGCCCGGGAAACCATAGCATTAAAAGCCATAAAGATATATCTTTCCTGGCTTACCGGATTCCCGCTTTCTTCCTCTGCAATATACGCTGTTCGTATAACGTTCCGGCTGTTTACGACGTTTGGGCGGGCATAAAAGGGCTTTGCGCAGCAAAGACCGCCCGCCCAAATGTGCCGGAATGAGGCGTGGGAATGGAGCGCAGCGGAATGACCTAGCCGAATGGAGGCCAAGCCCGCTACCGCGGGCGCAGCGTAAACAGACCTGTTATACGCGGTGCGCCCGTGACCCATATTTCATTCTATTATTTTATTTATTATTATATATA
>JAITHQ010000218.1 GCA_031279925.1 Treponema sp.
GTATGCTCCGGCGGGGAATTCCAGACGTTTTTAGCCTACCGCCACCCCCACCCTGCAGGGAGTTTATTCAGTGTTGAGATGTATTCTTGCATCAAAAAAATTTGTGGGTCAAGTTTAGCCCTTGGGGCGGGGATTTTTTATTGACAAGGCGCTGTTCGCATAATAAAATTTTGGCATGAAATCCACAAGAAAAGCGCTTATCGCTCTGGCAAAAGGAATTTTCGACCAGCGGGAAGAACAGTGGGCGCATGTTCCCTATGAGACGGAACTGATTCTGCTGAACCGGGTTAAGCGGGGCGAAACCGATTCCCTTGTTGAAAGCACTAAAGGCTTATTTCCTCCCCATAGCGGACATTTATCAGACAATCCGAAAAGACAGGCGATCTATGAATTTATCGCGGCAGTAACATTAGTAACACGCTTCGCTATAGAAGGGGGGCTGGATACGGAAACCGCATACAGCATGAGCGACGCCTATATCAGAACTGCCGACGATGCCGATTCGCCCAGGGCAATATACGAACTGTATGCACCAATGCTGTCGTCCTTTGCGGAAAAAGTAAGATCCGCAAAAACAAAGCCACGGGTTTCCTGGCCGATTATAAAAACGCTTGAATATATAGACAGCCATTTGCACTATAAAATTTCCCTTGAAGAACTTGGGCGGTATACCCGCCGTAACCCGGCCTATTTGTGCGTCCAGTTCAAACAGGAATACGGGGTTTCAATATCCGAATATATACTGTCAAAGCGCATAGAAGAAGCAAAAACGCTCCTTTCGCAGGAGCATTTACCCATATCGCGGATTTCCCTTTCACTTGGTTTTAGTTCTCCAAGTTATTTTACCATGGTTTTCAGAAAAATCGCTGGGGAAACGCCGGGGCAGTACCGGAAACGCAGTTTGCGGGATCATAGCGAAAGTTAAAAACAGCCCATATATATTATTAAAAATATATATATCCTTATATTAACTACGCTAGTTTCTTTTATGGTGTCCATAAAGGAAACAGATGACTGCGGCTATCAAGACTTCAAAAACTGAAAAAATTTTCTACGGTCTGGGAGGTATTGGATACCAGATGCCCCTGGCCATAACCGGCTCATTTCTTACCCTGTACTATACGGACTCGGCGCTGGTTTCGGCGGCTTACATCGGCACAATGATGTTTATTGCCCGGCTGCTTGACGGGTTAAGCGACATCGTCATGGGCGTATGCATAGAAAAAACCCATACCCGCTTTGGGAAGGCACGGCCCTGGGTAATGATCGGCGCGCTGCCCCTGGCGATCAGCGTGTTTCTGCTTTTTAATGTCCCCGGCAATTTCGGGGAAAGCGCCAAGAACGTCTATGTTTTTATAACGTACGTTTTTATGTCCGTTATCTGCTATACCATAACCGCCCTTGCCCATCAGTCCATGTTATCCCGGATTTCCATCGACAGCAATGACCGTAATGTTATAACCGTATTGCTTGCCCTTATGCAGGGCGTTGTCACCATCATTGTACTGATACTTGTACCGCTTATGTTAAAATTTCTGGGAGGGGAACAAAACGCGAATGCGTGGCGAATGGTGTCATTGCTTATCGCCGGTTCTTCCTTGCTGCTTCTTGCGGCATGTTTTTTGAAAACAAGGGAGAAGATTGACGCTTCAACTCTGCCGCTCAAGCCGGATTCCGTTTCTGCGCATAAAGTCCCGCTTAAGCGGGCAGTAAAAAGCCTGCTGTCTTCACGCTATTTTTATATAATCCTGGTGCTGTACCTACAGGGGTCAATTGGAAGCGGTACCGGCGGAATTACCATATACTATATGAGGGATGTTCTTGGCAATGCGGAACTTCTGGGTGTTTTCAGCCTTGCCGCCTCGATTCCCCTGATATGTATGCCGCCCTTTATCCCGAAACTATTCAACAAATTCGGCAAGCGGAACGTAATGCGTGCCGGATATATCATTGCCCTGCTCGCTGGAATTATCAGATATTTTTTCGCAAAAAATATGATGATTATGCTTATTACGACTCCTGTCTGTACCGCCGCCCTGCTGCCGTCATGGATAGGGGCGGTTACTTTGGTCTGCGACATGGTCGATTTCGGTGAATGGAAAAACGGCTTCCGTATCGAAGGGCTTGCCGCCAGCGCGGGCAGTTTTGGAACCAAGCTGGGTACCGGCCTTGGCTCCGCCATACTGGGGTGGGGCCTTGCCATCGGGAAGTATCAGCCCGGGATGGCAGCGCAAAGCGAAACGGCCATTAACGCAATAATTTTTATTTTAAACGGTATCCCAATTATCCTGAACGTACTGGCCTTTATTCTGATGTGTTTTTGGGATTTGGAAAAATACAGCGGCGGGATACAAGATTGTATGGCCCGCCGAACGGAAAAATAGAGTTGTTCTGAAACTTCAGTTTCAGAACAACTTCCGCTTAAAAATGGAAGGAGGAGAAAAGAAATGACAGTTTTTATTGTATTGGCGGGGGTATTTGCCCTGATGTTTATCACGATTTTAGTGTGGGTTATCCGTGTAATAAAGGCGGTCATTACTACATTCAAAGAAGGGCAGAATGTTAAGTACATGAATTTTAGAAAGCAAAATGAATTTGCCCGGCATGGGCAGACCGTTTTTTCGGGAAATTCCATTACGGAACAATACCCCGTTGAGGAATGGTTTGGCGAATACACGGCAAAAACAGGACAAAGAGTATACAACCGCGGCGTCGGCGGCGAGGTCAGCGCGGGATTGCTAAAGCAGTATCCCGATGTTGTTTTGCCGCTGGAACCCTCCACCATTGTTTTATTGGTAGGAACAAACGATCTTGCCATGGGGGTCAAAGAAACCGAAATCATCAAAAATATATCGGAAGTAATTAGAATAACAAAAGCGAGGCTGCCGGATACAAAAATAATATTGCAGGCCGTATACCCGGTAAACCCCTCCAAGGCTGTTAAAGAAATCCGGTTTCTGCCCGGTCAAAAACGGACAAACGGAAAAATCGATTCCTTGAATATCGCGCTTGAGGCGCTTGCAAAGGAGTGGAAAATAATATGGGTGGATACCACCGGGAAACTGCGGGACCGTTCTGGCCTGCTCAAATCCGAATATTCGCCTGACGGCCTGCACCTGAATGCGGAAGGCTATGCGGTAATAAGCGCCGCCCTGTCTGTGGTTTTGTGAGGAAAAAATGAAGCGGCATGGATTTTTTGACGGGGATAGGCGGTTATATCTTTTTGTTTTCCTGGGACTTTTTTGGGCATCCGGTTTTCTATACGGGGAAGAATACATCACCGGCCTTTCCGTTACCGGACTCAAACGGACAAAACTTTCCACCGTGGAACGGCCCTTAAAAAAATTCATCGGCGCCGATGCATCGCAAATGAATTTGGACGATGTACGGGCGGCGATTCTGGACACCGGAATTCTGGAACCCCTGGCGGTAGAAATCCTCGACGGAGACAATACCGAAGAAAAGATACTGGCGGTGACGGTGCGGGAAAAATGGCCTATCCTTCCCATTCCCCTGTTCTCCGCCGGTTCCCATGGAATCAGCCTGGGGCTTGTCTTTTATGATGTTAACGCCTTTGGCCTTAACGACAAATTTTATGCGGGGGGAATTTATGGCAAGTCCGATTGGGGGGCATCCATCGGCTACATCCACCTGCCCCCGGAATGGGGAATTCCCGGCTGGAGCGGCGCGGTAACTTTTGCCCGCAGGGAGCGGCGCGACAAAAACCAGAACAACGAAGACCTGCGGGTATATGATGTTGACGCGATTTCCGCCCTGGCCGGGCTCAGTTTCCGCCTCCTTAAAACCCAGGATTTTTTGAACGCCGCGGTGAATATTACCTACGACGAAAAAATACTCACCAATCCGGGGAACGGCATGAATGAACCGGAATCGGGGCTGCGGGTCTTTGGCGCGGGAGGGGAAATCGCGCTGCGCACAAGCAGTTGGGACGGCTATTTTCTGTCTCAACAGGCGCTTGTTCTCAATTATGCCTGGATGTATGTTCCTGACGGTTGCTCGTTTCATGCGGCGAAACTCAAGCTCAATTATGAAAAATCGCTGATACCGGGATTCCGCCTGAATCTGAATTCCGGCCTGGCCTTCTATCCCGGGGTTCCGGTTCTTTTTGAAACCGATCCCGTCAGCTCCTGTACATCGATACTCCCCCCGTATTTTGCCGCCCGGCATTATGCCGGTTTATCCCTGGGGCTTGAAAAGCATATTGTCAAATTTTCCTTTGGCTCGATCTCCCTGGGCGCGGCGTATCAGGGCGTCTATTCCCAGGGCTCCATCGCGGGGGATTCTTTTGATCATGGCCCTGTGGGAACCGTCTCGTTTTACCTGAGCAAGATAGCCATTCCGGCCCTGGGCGTCGGAGTTGCCTACAATGTAAAAGAAAATTTTTTCCAGGGCTCTTTTACCCTGGGGATAAGCCTTTAACCGCCGGGAGGAAAAGCCTGATAAGACGCGACCGCCGCGTTAATTAGGAAAGTGTTGTTATAATAATGTTGATACTGTGTAATGGTTTTGGAAACACCGCTAACCAGGCCCCTTCGTCTATCGGTTAGGACATGAGATTCTCAATCTTAAAATTGAAAAACGAGAAATTTTTTCTAGACCGATGTTAGGTATCGGTTTTGAGGTTGTATATTGGGCATGATAACGGAAACAGCGATGGCGGAAGAAAAGATTATTTTTCTGTTGGGGCTATTTATCCAGCTCCCACTCTTTCGCCTTGCCTGTCGCCAAAAGCCCTTCCCTTATAGTCTGTTCCGCCTGCGGCACGGCGGTAAACCACCTGGGGGACATGGTAAAAAGCCGCGCCGCAAGACTCAGCTCTAACGTTTCCGTTTTATAATTGATGTCACCCTGGTCAATGTTGAATACACCAATTGGTGGTTTTTTTTTTGGGGGGGGGGGGGGGGGGATATTATTGGGATAACTGCCTCCCCAAAAAGCGGTTTTACTTCATGTTCGATACCTCCCTTTTATGCCCGCAGGTATTTTTTTGTTTCCGCCTCTTACAGGGCTTGACGCCCCTGCGCGGAAAAGGGGTTCCGGTTTTGCGGACAATGCCCGCTGTGACCAGTTTTCCCCTTCAGTAAGGCGTCCGTCTTTGCAGAACGCCGCCTTTGTAAGCAGGCGAGGCGTCCGGGGTTTCCGGGCAATACTCACAGTTCCCCTGATAAGGAGAGATATTTTTCTGTAAAGAGAGGCAAGCCGTAAGCCAAAGGATTAGCCGTTTTGTCCGGACGCCGGAATTGATGGATTTGGAATGGAAAAAATCTTACCATGCGCCGTAATTTTTTTAACTTTTCCGCCGGCTGGATATTGCAACGTAAAAAAACATAAAAATTTGAATGAAAGTCCATAATAAAAATTATGTACCAGGGCCGCCTTTCGGGGTACTATAAACCATACTATTTTTTAGGAGGAGAAGAATGAAAAAATTGTTGATTTGCCTACTGTCGGTGGCAGTGGTATCCGCAGCGTTTGCGGGAGGAACAAAAGACGGGGGTTCAGGCGGAGTTACC
>JAITHQ010000252.1 GCA_031279925.1 Treponema sp.
CGCGCGGGGGCGGGGCGCGCGCGCCCCCCCCCCCATTACCGGGGAATGCCTGTCCATAAGACTGGTCTTTTGATTCATGGCTGGCTCCTCGCTTTTTACACCCTTATGCAGGGTTTATCCGGTTTGCGGGCAACGCCCACAGTTTTCCCTTGTATTCTGGGTTCAATCCGCCATAGGCGGTATTTTATAAACCTTGTGGCAGTATACGGGGCAAGGGCTTGTTTTGTCAAGCGGGGGGGAAGGAAGGGAAGGAAAAAATAGGGCCAGCGCATATAAATTTATAATTCCTTATGTGATAAGGAATTAGCTTGTTTGGGTTGTTTTGTCCATTATTCTGTAATTCCTTACAGGGTAAGGAAATACGTTTTATATGCGCCGGCCTTGAACAAAAAGGGCTCAAGGCTGGCCATGCGTACCGCAGGGGGGTAGCCCGCAATGCAGTGCGGGCGTAGGGGGGGCCAGAGCGCCGGCTGCTGTATGCGTTATTTGGCCTGGAAAGTGGCCCCCCCTCCTGTTCCCATCAAATACTCGCCCTAAAGGGCAGGGTATTAAATCCCTTTATACGCCCCGGAGTAACTCCCTTGGTTTCGACCCTTGTGCAGGCCCTACCACGCCCTTTGCCGCCATTTCTTCTACAATGCGGGCGGCGCGGTTGTAGCCGATTTTTAGGCGGCGCTGAATGTAGCTGGCGCTGGCCTTGCCCTGCTGTAGAACAATTTCCAGGGCCTTTTCGTAAAGGGGATCTTCGCCATCGGAAAAAACCGAGGAACTTGTATCGTCATCATCATCATCGAAAAACATTTCATCGTCAATGTAATCGGGTTCCCCAAAACTTTTTACCTGGGCCACTACCGCCTCAACTTCTTCTTCGGAAACAAAAGCGCCCTGCATACGAATCGGAAAAGGATCAACCACGCCGGCGTACAGCATGTCGCCCTTGCCCAAGAGCTTTTCCGCGCCAACCATGTCAATAATAATCCGGCTGTCCATTTTGCTGGCAACCATAAATGCAATGCGGCTGGGAATATTGGCTTTAATAAGACCGGTAATAACGTCAATCGAAGGACGCTGGGTTGCCAGCACCAGGTGAATTCCAACGGCGCGGCTCATGGCGGCAAGGCGGGCCACGGTAGACTCCAGTTCCTTTCCGGTGGTTACCATAAGATCGGCAAACTCGTCGATCACCACTACTATATATGGCATGTGTTCCTGGGCAATATTCTTTTCTTTAATGCGTTTGTTGTAATTGCGGATGTCCCGCACCCCCATGGAATCAAGGCAGGCGTAACGCCGTTCCATTTCATAGATGCAGTACTGCAGCGCCTGAAACGCGCGCTTTGGTTCGGTTATAACCGGCGTTAACAAGTGGGGAATATCGTTGTAGAGTTTCAGTTCCACTATTTTTGGATCAATAAGAATAAGGCGGCAGTCATAGGGCGGCAATTGGTAAAGAATCGAAAGAATCATGGCGTTAACGCAGACCGATTTTCCTGAACCGGTCGCGCCGGCTATAAGTAAATGGGGCGTCTGTACCAGATCGATAGTCTGCGCCTCGCCTGCAATGTCCTTGCCCAGGACCACGGGAATCTCTGGCCGCTTGCCCCTGTTCTGCAATTCGCCTTCGATCATTTCCCGAAACGAAACAATATTCCGCCTGGCGTTGGGAACCTCTATGCCAACGGCATGTTTCCCCGGAATGGGCGCCACAATCCGCACCGAAGAAGCGGCAAGCCGCAGGGCGATATTGTCCTGCAAATTAACAATGCGGGAAAGTTTTACCCCCGGCGCAGGCAGGATTTCGAACATGGTAATTACCGGCCCTTTTCTGATTCCGGTAACTTCCGCCTGTATCTTGAATTCCTCCAGGGTTCCCTTAAGCGTTAAGGCGGCATCGCGGGTTGCCTCGTCAATGATCCAGTACTCGCCGTCAGGGTACTTATTTAATATATCAACCGGAATACGGTACTTTCTGTTGGACATATAGGGGGAAGTAAATACAGCGGCGGCCCTTTTGCGCATCTGTTCACCGTGCGCCGCCGCAGCCGCTTCGGCTTCTTCAAGCGCCTTCTCGACACTGACCACGCCGGTGTGCCGCCCAGGGCTTTTAACAATGGTAAATTCAGCGTCCAGCCCTGAATCCCCTTTTGGCTTACTAAAATATTGAAGGGCAAGCGGAGTGTGCAAGGGTTTTAATTTGGGCAGTTGAATATCGAAACTTTCCCGGCTGTTTTGATTGGCCGCTTGCGCCGCCCCCTTGCCTTTGTTCCCTTCGGCAGGGGCGGCCCCGGCATTGCTGTTACGGCGTTTTGCCTTTGGGGGCATAAGCAAAAAAACGCCCATAGCGCCGGGATCGGGAATGTCGAGCGGCCTGTGGTATTGTTCCTTTTTTTCTTCTTTTCTGTTTTCAGTCCGCTGCAATGCTTTGTTGTTAATTTTTGTTTGGGCCTCACCATAAAACAAGGCGTTCTTTACCATTCGCAGGGCAAGCACTTCAAACAGGGTAATAATGATAATAACAAAACTAAATCCGGTTTTTCCGGCAAAATCCAAAAAAGCAAACTGCCGGGCCCGTACTTCAAAATCGCGGATAAAGGCAAAGCCTACGGCAAGGGTAAGGAAAGGGAAAATTCCCGCGCTTAAAATAAAAATCCGGTCTGGCCGCCAGCAGGGATCCATCAGAATAAAAGCGGCGTATCCCAGAAAAACGGGAACAAAAAAAGCGAGTACCCCATAGGAACGGGAAAAAAAATATCCAGGGCCAGCGGGAAAAAATTTGAACCCAAAAACAGCCGCCGCAAGCGAAAGAGTCAGCAGTACGGCGCAAATCCCCAAAATAACAGCCGTGCCAATCGCCGCCAGCCGGAATTTAAAATAATCGCTGCGTATATCTATAAACCCGTGTCTTAATTTTTTGAAACCAAAAACCAGGGCTGAAATTCGGGGAAACCACTTTTTAGACCGCAAAACGCACAGCCCTCCGTTTCAAGTATCGGCAGAAAAAGCCTTTGGTTTGACAATCCAATCACCATAAACATTTTTTAGGGGAAAAAGTCCAGGGAGTATCGGGTTTTAACTGATTATTCCACAAAAAATTCAAAAATCCGCATTAATCTATGGATACTCCCGCTTCGCGGGATACGGGCGGCAGCCTTCAGCCGGTTTACCGGCGTGTTTTTAAGGGTAAAGTACAGAGCCTGTTGCAAAACCCGGTTAGTTTTGCAACAGCCTCGACAGAAAAGCAAAAGAATTGCACTGGCGTTCACGTTTTCCGGCTGCCGCAGCAGTGTTTATACTTCTTCCCGCTGCCGCAGGGGCAGCTTTCGTTGCGGCCTACCTTTGGGGTAGAGCGAACCACCGTCCGGGGGGCGACGTGGCCTTCATCGTACAGCCATTCGCCGTTTTCCTTTTTAAACTTTGCCCGCTCGTGGTGAACGTCCTTTAAACCGTCCCGCTCGTAGACCGCTTCAAATTCAACCATCCCCTCGCTGTCGGCGCTTCCGCCTTTTTCTACGGAAAGAATCGTAAGGCCCAGCCATGACGACTCTTCGCTCCAGTTTTTGGTTTGGGTAAAATCGATGTCCTCTTTGCCCCGGTGTACACAGGTGTTGATAATGTAATCAATTGCGTGTACCACATACGCACAATAGCGGCTGCGCATCAGCGCTTCGGCGGTGGGGGCTTTGGCGGTTCCGGCGATGTACGGCCCGCAGCACTGGTCATAATCCCGGCCCGACCCGCAGTGACATTGTTTCATTTTTATTACTCCTGCAATTATAAGCGAAAAAGTATATCCAGCAATGCGCCGGTTTCCGCCGGAATGGTCTGCGATTGCACTGTCCGTTCCATTGCCCGCGCAAGGGACGCGGGAACCGGCGCGGGGCCGGTCAGCGGTTCCACGGTTTCCGCAAACTTTGCCGGATGCGCGGTTGCAAGAACCGCAGCAGGGCGTTGGCCAATTTTGTTTTCATTAAACAGTTTGTCCACGCCCTTCCAGCCAACGGCGCTGTGCGGATCAAGAAAATAGCCCGCCTGCTCATGCACGGCGGCAATGGCTTGGCGGGTTTCGTCATCGGAAACGGAAACGCCCAGAATAAGCCGCTTCATTTCTTCCCAGGAAAAATGCGCCGCCATGCGTTCAAAGTTGCTGGGGGCTCCCACGTCCATTGCGTTGGAAATGGTTGCCGCCGAAGGGCGCGTTTGGTATTCGCCCGATGTAAGATAATCAGGAACGGTTTTATTGATATTGGTGGCGGCGATAAACTGTTGTACCGGAGCGCCCATTTTCATGGCATACAGGCCCGCGGTCAAGTTGCCAAAGTTCCCCGATGGAACGCAAAGGGTAAGCTCCGTGCCACAGCGCGGGCCAAATCTCCCGCCCGCCGCCTGAACGCCGCCTGAAAGCCGTGGCGTTGCTGCTCCGTCAGGATCAAGCCGGCCCGCAAAAGCCCTGCCCGCAGCCGCCGCATAGTACACCGCCTGCGGCACGAGGCGGCTGATATTGATTGAGTTGGCCGATGAAAGCGCCGTTTTCTTTTTAAGCCCTTCATCGGCAGATGCCGCGGCGAGGGCCGCCTTGACCAGCCGCTGGCAGTCGTCAAAACTCCCCTCCACCGCCAGGGCGGAAATATTGCGGCCAAGCCCGGCAATCTGCCGCTCCTGCAACGGCGTTACCCTGCCTTTTGGGTACAGCACCGTTACGAAAATTCCCGGCACGTTAAAAAAACCATCGGCAACCGCCCCGCCGGTATCGCCCGATGTAGCCACCAAAATCCGCAGGGGCTGTTCCTCGCCCCGGCGCAGATACGCAAAAGAGCGCGCCATAAACCGCGCCCCAAAATCCTTAAAAGCCGCAGTCGGCCCGTGGAACAGTTCCAGCAGCAGCCGGTCGCCCACAGCCACAAGCGGCGCGGTAAACGGATACGCCGAGTGAACAATATCCCGCAGCACGGAATCGGGAATTTCGCCCGCCACATAGGGCTTAATCGTTTCAAAAGCAATGTCGCAAAAATCCATTGTC
>JAITHQ010000043.1 GCA_031279925.1 Treponema sp.
GCATGAGCCTGGAAGCGCGGGAATTATGCGGCAGGGATGATGGAAATTTAGCGGCTTTGGCGGCCAGTATTGAAAAATACGGCTAATCACCGGCAGGCAGGATGATTATATACCGGCAATAGGAGTAAGCGTATGGGAGAATATACCGTGAATAAAAGCGCAGACCGGGGAAGCGGGGACACGCTCCATTCCATGCGGGAAATTATAGGCGCGGCGGCGGATGCGCTGAATGATTACGGGGGAACTGTCACCGCCTTTAAGATTATGCCCGGAAAGAAACGCCTGAAACTGACAGTGAGCTTTGACACGGACATCCGCCTGTGGACGCTTGCGCCCAAAGTGTTACCAGCCGGGGACAATGCGGACTGCGGTAAAATCAGTATTCTTAGCAGGCTGTAGAATACCATTTCGCAGTTCATCAATGGATTTTTGCTGTAAAGATATGGTTTCCTCCAGTGGGAGCATGAGCAGGTTTCTCATTATCCTGATTCCGGCACAACGGCGGAGCGCATAGAGAAAAGGAAAGCATAGAGCGGAAAGGCGGGATGCCGCCTCAATTTAGTTTCCGGGAGAGACTGTAACGTTAAGCCCCAGGCTGGACGTTACCCGTATAAGGGTAAGCACGTTACAATTAACCCCGTTTTCAATTTTTGACACCTGCTGCTGTGTTACCCGGCACTGCCGCGCTAACTCTTTTTGGGTAAGCCCCCGGCGCTCACGGACGCTGGCGATTTCTACCGCAATATCCAGGAGCCGCTTTTCTTCCTCGTAAAGCCGTTTGAATTCGGGGTCTTTAAGTTCTTCGTTAAGATGGTCTGTGAAACTTCTCAGCTTCATTTCCGCCGCTCCTTATGTCTTTTTCAGAAAAACGCGCTAAAAAATCAGCGCGCCGTTTTTTTGCGGTTCTGATTTCTGAACCCGGAACCTTATCCGTGTGTTTTTCAAAAACATTGGTAAGAATTATTGTGTTCTGGTAACAGAAAAAATAGAGTATCCGTGTTTGTGTTCCGGTTAATTTTATCCGCGGTTCATGTATGCCGTCCTCTAAAATATCAGCGTAAGGACGCGGTAAATCAGGACCGCGTTCTTTCAAAAGACCGATAAAGGCAAGCGTTTTTGAACGGTCATCTTTTGGAAGAGCGGCAATATATTCCTCTACCGGATATGCGCCGTCCTGTTGTGAATAATAAAACACATGCCAATCCTTCATAGTTTAAATGATACATCATACTAGACGTATTGACAAGTGGAATAGCTGGCAACTGGAAAAAAACAAAGCGGGGACGGGCCTAGGAGCGCGGGGGAATAAAGCGGGCGTTAGCCCCCGCCTTTAGGCGCGGCGGGTTGTCAAAATTCAAGCGGCTTCTGCCCTTTTGATTTCAGCCTCCAGGCGCCCTGGCCGGTCTTTTCCCCGATGTCCTCCAGCACGCTTAATATCGTCTGGTTCGCGGGGGTGGAGCCGTTTCTTAGCAGGGGCATAATAGCGAGTACTATATCGTTGAATGAAGGGTTTTTATTTTCCCATTCCATGCGTCTGAGATAGCTGATTAAATAGTATTGTATCCGCAGGCGCGCGTCGATATGGGTTTGAAATCTCGTGTGCTTCTTGATCGTATATTTTTCACTATTAGCATCATAATCAAACCGGTCAAGCAGCAGGGGAGTAAGGTCAGAGTATTCTTTTTTTAGCAAATCCAAGAAACCAAGTTCAAGCCCTTTGATAATGAGCTCGTCATTAATCTGTTCTAAGAAGGCCCCGTCATTTTTTGCGATGACGCCCTCAATGGTTTGGATCACGATTTCTCCAATATCCATGCCCAGGTTAGCCTTCAAAACCGTCCGGGGATTTTTCACCTTGCGAAAGTTGATGATAAGCTGCCCCGACAGCACGGTAAAGGGGTGCTGCCGCTTGTGGTAGTTGCTGCTGCCGTTTTTTTGCGAAACCGCCCCCCGGTACTCAAAACCGCTTTTTTCACATGTTTCGATAATCAGGTGCCAAAACTCAGGGTCCTTGTGGGCGAACACAAAGGAAAGCCAGCGGTCAAATTTTAACACCCGGTACATTTCTTGTATGCTCTCAGCGATGAGTTTTTTGTATTCCTCCTTTGATTTTTCCCTGCTGCCGCCCTCAATGGCTTCTAATTCATAGTCCTGTTCAGACACGTCTAAATCCAGCCACGCGAGCCACATGGCCGAAAGGTCCAAATACGGAATATTCTTGCCGTAGGGCGGGTCGGTATAGATATAATCAACGCTTTCCTTCTCCAGGAAGGACAAATTCGCCGCCGTGCCTTTGACAACTTGCGCGTTCTGTATTGTTCCTTCGTTAATGAAGACGGACATTTCTTTTTTCGCGGCAAGAATTCGTTTAAATCGAGAATCCAATAATTTTAAAAAATCGGTTTCTGTCGGTTTTTCAGCGACGCGGTAACGGTACATCCACATTGCGGAAGCGCCGGTGTTACCGTGAGGTCCGTCAAAACTTGTATTATTATAAAAATGAACTATACCTGAAAACATAAGCATTAAAGTTTTGTAGATGCCTTTATCTTTTTGCTTGTTTGTTTTTTTTATCAACGCCTTTAACAAGGATAGGCGCGCCGTTTGTTCATCGCTAAAAAGATCGGGGACGGTTTCCACGTCAGAACCTTTTGGCAGCGCGATAACTTTTGGTCCATGATAGGACTCAATGATTTCTTTTACGGATTTTTTTGTTTTAGGCTCATGCTCGATATATTCTTTTTTTACGCGTTCAAAAGCGTCACGCAATTCAAACTCATTAACCGGCGCGGCAAGCGCGTCAACAAGAAAAACCGCGAATGGATTTAAGTCTATATTGACGGCCTTTCGTTTTAACATGAGCGCTTCTATTACGGTTATACCGCTCCCGCCGAACGGATCAAGCACCGTGTCGCCAACTTTAGTGTAATTTTCTATATATTTTGATACGACATTCCAGCTTTGTTTGGTAAAATACGGATGAACCCCAAAATGCCGGCGCGCCGCCTGCCGTCTAAGAGGTATCTCTTTTAGAAGCGGCCTTCCCGCGTAATCAAAAACTTTTGCCGTGCCCGCGGGGTTTTCGTATTCAACTTTTTTCCCCGGCTGGAAACTTTCAGGGGCGAGCATACGCCGCAGGGACTGCCAGTGCCCGTCTATGCCGCTCATGGGGAAATAGAGCGCCGGCTGTTCATCCCCCGCCGCGGTCCGCCAGCAGGCGAATTCCAGGCCGTTGCACAGGGCGAAATAGACGCTCCTGATTTCCGGGTGCGCCGCGTAACTGTACGCCTGCTCAATATTGCCGTTGTCGCGTATTTGCTGCCATGGGGCCTTCGCGTCCAGCACCCAGGCGGCGCTGCCGCCCACTTTTAACACGTAGTCGGGAATTAAATTGACCTTGCGCTTCTTGCTGCCGGTCCGCAGGAAGGGGCTTTGCAGGGCCTTGTCCCGGAGTATAGTTTCCTGGGTATAGCCCAGGGCTTTAAGCAGGGGGTCGGTAATGGCCGCCCGCACTTGGGCCTCGTTAAAATCCCGGTCCGCCGCCGCCGCCTCAAAATCAAAGGCGCCGAAGAGGGCCTGTTTGACTCCGGCTGTTTGTCCTTCCATGCCCCGCGCAGCGCCTCCTTGCTTCATTGAACATCGGCAAATCCTGAGAAACTTTGACGATCCGCCGGTCATTTAGCCGCCCAGCCCTAGCCCTTTCCCGGCCAGCGCCTCCCCCGCTTGGTGTCCCTGGCCTTAAACCGCTCAATGTCGGCCCGCGTCCAAAGGTAGGTCTTGCCCTTGCCGGAGCCTATAGACCGGACCCCGTTATTCGCGGCCCATTGGATAACGGTGATCTTCGCCATTTCCGTTAGTACGGCCACATCCGCTGAGGTATAATACTCTTCCATTGACTTTCCTCCAAAAAAAAGTATAAAGTGAGCGTAGAGGCTTGCGGCCCCTACACTCTTGCTCTTAGTTCCTAAGAGCGTTGATTAGTTTGGCAACTGCTGTTAGCAGAGCGGCTAGTGCTAGTAGCCACTTTGCGGCATTCGGCGGTTGCCGTTTTTTTTTGCCCATTTTGTGCCTCCTTTTTCTAAGCTATTTATATTATATAAAACTTCTTGAATTATATCAAGAGCGAATTGCGGTAAATTATCGATTTTCATGTAATTTTTCTTGTTTTTTGAACTGGTTACGAAGGAACCGCTGATTAACGCGGATAGGCACAGATGGACACGGATGGAAAGCGGATAGGAAGCCGCGTCCTATCCCCCGCCCCGCTAATTGCGCTGGCTTTGCGCGGAGCGGCGGCAGTCCCTGTTACCGGGAATCCGCGTCCATCTGTGCCTATCAGTGTAATCCGTGTTCCCGCGTAACCAGCACCCCCGCGAAACAGCCCTAGCCCTTTCCCGGCCAGCGCCTGCCCCGCTGATACCACGGGGGTCGTCATTTGACAACCCTTGCGGTATTCCCCGCCTTATGGCCAACCTGGTTCCTAGAAAACCACGGAGGCGGAGCGGGACCATGAGCGATCTATCCATTCGAATCAAAGCGGACGCGGAATCGGCGGTGGCCCAGTTCCGGGCCCTGGCCGGGGCGTCGGAGTA
>JAITHQ010000054.1 GCA_031279925.1 Treponema sp.
GGCGAAGTCCATCGGCAGATCCGCGTATTTCCCGGTGAGCGCGGCAATACGGGGCATATCGTTTTGATCGATGCCGCTGATAATGACCCCCTTGTACATCACCCACTCATAAAAATCACGCTGGGCAGGGAATGTCAAGGGTTTTTTCAATTTTTGGCAAAAAATATTACTTGACAGCCCCTGGGCGGCATGGTACACTCAATATCGTGCACGTGCACGATATTATTTTTTGGAGGAACGAGATGAAACGGTTGTCCCCTATAGCGGCAGCGGCTGCCGCCGTCATGGTTATGGCCCTCTTTTTAGGCTGTACTAAACCGGGAAGTACATCCAAAGGAAGTACGGGACCAATTACCCTCCGGGTTACCTGGATTGGCGGAGGCCAGGATAAAGATCTGCTTGATAAGTGCCTCGTAAAATACACCGCCGAAACGGGAATTAAGGTCGATCCGGTCTTTATTCCCGGCAGTTGGGCTGAGTACTTCACCAAAATCCAGACGATGATAGCCGGCGGCGAGCAGTTTGATGTTTGCAATGTCGCTATCGAAGGGTTTGAGATGCTTGTTCAGACCGGCATGGCGGCTCCCATAGATACCTGGATTGCCAACAATAAAGCGGAATGGGACGCGGTGGTGAACGATATTTCTCCCAATGTTATGGCTTTTATGAATTTCGGGGGGAAGCAATACGGCGCTCCCAATGAGTGGAACAATGTGGTTACCCACATCAATCTTAATCTTCTGCGGGAAGCGGGACTTCCCATGCCGCCTCCTAACTGGACCAAGGAACAGTTTTTGGAGTATGCCCAAAAATTAACCAAAAAACGTCCAGACGGCACGACGCAGTACGGATGTTTTGTTCCCAATTACTATTTTGGTTTTGAGGCGTGGCTTTACAACAACAACGCGGCTTATATGACCGGCGATTTCAAGAAAAGCCGTCTTCTGGAGCCTAATACGGTAGAAATGTTCCAGTTCATGTACGATCTGGTGTATAAGTATCAGGTTGCTCCCATCCCGGAACCCGGCATGGACACTGCCCAGCTTTTGGAAGACGGAAATATTGCCATGCACTTCGCCGGACGCTGGCCTACAACAAAATACTATGCCGATAATTTTAGGGAAGTAGGCGTCCAGTATGTTCCCAATTTTAAGACCAATGTCCCTATCTGGGGCGGGACTGGCGTTTTCACCCTTAAATCGTCAAAACATCCAAACGAGGCAGCTTCTCTTGCCTTGTATCTCGCGTCGGCTCCGTTTATCGAGGAATTCATGCAATACGGCGCTATTCCCGTGTTAAACAGCGTTGCCGCAAAACTGGTTCCTTCGCTGGGAGTACCCCAGAACGCCGGGATATATATCGAAAGCGCCGCTATGGCTAAAGCCGTCCAATCACCGGCCCAATACGCGGAATGCGCCCAGCTTGTTGAGCGGGTTATTACCGAAATTCTCATAAACAAGCAGGACATAGAGACTACTCTGCGAACCGCGGATGTTGAATTAAACGACATTCTGTCTGACAATTAAACGTCCCCGCCGGGGAAACGCCGCGTAAATCAGCGTTTCCCCGCTCTTGTTTGTTCCAGGATTCTGGAATACTGCCTGGTTTTTTAGACCATGAAGCAGGTGATAACGAAGGAGGCCCGGCTCAATGACAAAAAAGAGAAGTTCCGGCAAAAGGCTCAATGTTTCATATTTTACGCTGCGCAGAAAAAAAGATAACCGGGACGGCATCTTGTTTATACTGCCCGCGGCTGTGTTTTTTCTCATTTTTATCGGTATTCCTATGATGATGGCCTTTGGTTTGATTTTTCTCAATTATAATCTGTTGACGCCGCCCAAATGGAACGGCCTCGCCAATGTGAGGCGTCTGCTGATTGATCCCCAGTTTCTCAAAAGCCTGGGCAATACCTTCAAGTTCTTTGCCACGTTAACTCCTATTCATTGTATTCTTGCTTTGGGCTTGGCATATATAGTATCGGAAGTTAGAAACAGAACGCTCCGGTCCATCTACCGCAGCCTTATCTATTTTCCCACTATTGTTACCACCGCGTCGGTGGCAATCGTCTGGGTCTATATGTTCGCTACCGATACAGGGTTTATCAATTTTTATCTGCGCCGGTTGGGACTCGGCAACATCCCCTGGATGACCGATCCGGTAATGATATATGTAACTATCGCTATTTTCAGCGCATGGAAATTTATCGGTATAACATTTCTTTATTATTTTGTCGGAATTCAAAATATTCCGGCGGCCTATCACGAAGCTGCCTATATAGACGGGGCGGGACGGTTCAGCATTTTCTTTAAAATCACCCTCCCGCTGCTCAGTCCGACAATTTTCTTTGTTTTTGTTACCAATATGATAGGGGTATTTCAAATATTTGATGAACCCTTCTTCATTGCCGGGGATAATCCCGCTGCCCGGTCTCTGGCGCTGCATGTGTATCGAAACGCCTTTGACAATATCAGGATCGGGTATGCGTCTGTGCTGGCGGTTATCATGTTCATCATCATTATGATGATAACCGGGATTCAGTTTATCGTTCAAAAAAGGTGGGTTAATTATGACTACGAATAACGGCAGGAAAGCGGCAATGCTGGGACAGGCCCTGTTGATCCTGTTTCTCACCGTGCTGTGCCTTGTGAGTATGCTCCCCTTTTGCTGGAGCGCGTCTACTTCCCTGCGGCTTCCCGCAGACTCTTTCAAGATGCCTCCTTCGTTTTTTCCCACCGCTTTTCATTATGACAACTATACTGCCGTATTTACCCGTTTTCCTTTTTTACGTTTTATAACCAACAGCCTGTTTGTATCTTTTATGGTAATGTTTTTGGGGCTCCTGGTAACCACCATGGCCGCTTATTCTTTTGCGCGGATCAAGTTCAATGGAAAAAACGCCATTTTTATGATCTTTATGGCGGGCCTTATGATCCCCTACAGCGCCACCATGATATCTGTTTACATCATCATGTCAAAGATTCATCTGGTGGGAAATTTATGGGCCCTCATACTGCCCGCCGCAATCAGCCCGCTTCATATTTTTCTGGTGCGCCAATTTATGATGACTATTCCCGCAAGTTATGAGGAAGCCGCGGAAATTGACGGCGCTGGCCGTTTGGCCATTTATCTGAGGATCATGATGCCCATGTCCAAGCCGGTTATGATGCTGGCGGCTTTGCAGGTTTTTATAGGTTCCTGGAATAATTTTATCGGCCCTTTGATCTATCTTTCTGACTGGGACAAGATGACCCTTCCTATCGGCCTCAAGCTGCTTCAGGGCTATATGGGCATGGGCAATATTTCGGAAATACTTGCGGGCATTACGGTTTCCCTGGCAATGCCGGTACTGCTGTTTCTTTTTGGCCAGCGGTATCTTATTGAAGGAATCGCGTTAACCGGGGTCAAAAGCTGATCCCTTCTGATTTTTTGACTTGGGAGCAATAACATGAAAACTATCGACGAAAACGCCGGAGCGGCCCGTTTCCTTCTTGGAGGCATCGGTACTGGAAACATTTCAATCGATCAAAACGGCAGGTTTTGTGATTTTGAGTTGTGGAATAAACCCAACAAAGGGTTTCGCAGCCCGTTTACGTTTTTCGCGGTCCGCGCCGAAACCCCAAGCCGCCAGGTGTATATCAAGGCCCTGGAATCCCGGCTGCCCCCGCCCTATACCGGATCGCAGGGGGCCAATTACTGGGAAATAGCCGGGCTGTCCCGGTTCCGTCATTCACACATGCGCGGGGAATATCCATTCGTGAATATCTCGTTTGAGGATGAGTCCATGCCCCTGTGCGCGGAACTGGAAGCCTTTACCCCCTTTATCCCCCTGGCAGCCGATGATTCCTCCCTCCCGGCGGCGGTAGTGCGGTACTCGATAAAAAACACATCAACGCTGCCTCTTGCGGTTAGCGTGGCAGGTTCTCTGGCGAACCTGGCGGTATTTGAGCGTGTTGATTCTTGGAATAAACCCCTTTTCGGTGACAGTTATAGTAACCGTTATGTTTCGCTGAACCAGCTTAGGGGAATTCATTTTTCGAATTCCGCCAAAACAGAAAAGGATATTGATTATTTAGAAATGGCCCTCCTCACAACCGAAACCCAGGGCGTGAGTTATCTGGAAAATTGGGGGGACAACGCATGGTGGGATGAACTTTTTGATTTCTGGAATGATTTTGCGGCGGACGGAGAATTGGAACCGAACCGCCCTGTTACCGGAAAAGCCTATTATACACCCCAGGACAGAATGCCGGTGGCTTCCGTATGCATCAAGAAAACAGTACAGCCTGGAGAAAAAATTGTTTTTCCGTTTATCATCAGTTGGTATCATCCAAACCGGATACGGGCCTGGGATCAAGACACGCCGGTTACCCCGGAGCATCCGGTGATTCGCAACTATTACGCCAAATTCGGCAGCGCCCTCAAGAGCGCGGCGTACCTGGCGGAGAATTTAACAAGGCTGGAGGAAAAGAGCCGGGAATTTACAGGAGCCCTGATGTCCAGCACTATTCCTGCTGCGGTAAAAGACGCGGTTTTGTCCACTATCACGGTTATCAGAAGCAATACCTGTTTCCGTGTGGAAGACGGCGCCTTTTTTGCCTGGGAGGGCTGCCAGGATACAACTGGAAGCTGTGACGGCAATTGTACTCATGTGTGGAATTATACCCAAACGCTGGCCTTTCTGTTCCCTGAACTTGAACGATCCATGCGGCGCACCGAATTTCTCGTTGAAACTGACCCTGACGGCCGCATGTATTTCCGCGCCCACCGGTATATGGGCGAGCCGGATCAAACCAATCTCCCCGCCGCTGACGGCCAGCTTGGTACGATTATCAGGCTCTACCGGGATTGGAAACTCTGCGGGGATGATGTCTTTTTACGGGAACTGTGGCCCCGCGCGAAACTTGCCTTGGAATATTCCTTTACCTGCTGGGACAGGGATAATGACGGCCTGCTGGATGGTCAGGCGCATAATACCTATGACATAGAATTTTACGGCATTACCAGCATGATTAATTCCATCTATTTCGCGGCCCTGCGCGCGGGAGAAGCAATAAGCCGCTATCTTGGGGACGATGAAACCGCTGAAAAATACCGGCGTATCCGGGAAAACGGAGCCGCGAAATTGGACGAGCTGACTTTCAATGGCGAATATTACGAACAGTTAATTGACGATGCGGATGAGTATAAACACCAATACGGAAAGGGCTGTCTTGCGGATCAAGTGCTGGGGCAGGAACTGGCCCATATAAGCGGCCTTGGCTATATCCTTGATAAAGAACATGTTAAGCGGGCTGCGGCAAGCATCTTCCGGTATAACTTTATGGAAGACCTTAGCGGCTTTAGCAATCTGCAGCGTATGTACGCCATCAACAATGAGGGAGGACTCCTGCTCTGCACCTGGCCCAAAGGGGGCAAACCCCGGACTCCCTTTGTATACTGCGACGAGGTATGGACCGGGGTAGAATACCAGGCGGCGGCGCATCTTATCTATGAGGGATTGGTACAAGAAGGGATCACGATTGTTGAAACCTGTAGGGCCCGGTATGACGGGATCAAGCGGAGCCCCTGGAATGAGGTTGAATGCGGACACCACTATGCCCGGTCCCTTGCCAGTTATGGTGTGCTCCTGGCGCTTACCGGGTTCCGCTGCGATGCTGTACATAAAAAACTCTTTTTTAAGCCCGCTGTTAATCAGGACGATTTTACCGGTTTCTTCTGCTGCCCCGCGGGATGGGGCCTGTACCATCAGCGCCGGGAGAACGGGAACGTAACCGCAGCCATTGAGACGTTATACGGCAGCTTTGAGGGCTATGAAATCATAACTGAATAGCAAGCGGCCCCGCGTTATCAAAATTACCGGAGCGGAATAGGGAATCCCCTTGACCATTTCGTTCAAGCAGGTATAATCATCCCAGCAGTTGACGGGGAGCTGGATAGTTCCGGCTGAGATAGAGCGGCATGACGCTTTGTACCCATAACCTGATCCGGATAATGCCGGCGGAGGGAAATTCATGGAGCAAGATGGAATTTTCAGCGCCTGTGCGGATATCCGTGGAGGCGCTTTTTTTGCGCC
>JAITHQ010000108.1 GCA_031279925.1 Treponema sp.
GGCTGTTGCAAAACTTCAGTTTTGCAACAGCAACCTCTTAAAAATGCACGTTTCGTAAGGCTTTAGCCTGAGAAACTGCAAGAGCCTGTGCAAAAGTAACCGACTTTTGCAACAGGCTCTGTTTATAATCCGGCTGCCCTGGGGCGTTACTGCGCATAATACAGTTCCCGGTATACCGCAGTTGCAGCCAGAACTTTTCTGCCGTATTCCCTGGTTTCTGGGTATTCAATGGTTTCCAGAAAAAGATCAACCGGCAGGCCGCCTGGCCTTACCCTGCTGTCTGCCGCCCGCCACCGGCGGACACGGTTCATACCGCCGTTGTAGGCCAGCAAGGCAAGCAGCGGGTCTTTCATTTGTTCCGTCAGGTAGGCAAGATAAACTGCCCCAATGTGGATGTTTGCCGCCGGATCGCTCAGGTTAAGCGGGGAATCGCTGCTTTCATCTGAATCGTTCATGTAGTCCGGCCCTCCCCGGCGGCGAATACGGGCGGCCATTTCCCTGGCAGTAGCGGGCATAAGCTGGGTAAGCCCCACAGCCCCGGCGCGGGAAATAATGTTGCTCTGAAAGGCGCTCTCGGTACGGATAAGGCCATAGAGCAGTTCCGGCACAATGCCGGTCTCTTCAGCATAGGTCTCCACCAGTTCCCTGAAAGGCCGGGGATACATAAGCTCCAAATCCCGCCGCTCAGGTTCATAGTCACCCTTTGGCGCATAAATCGAAACCAGGCGCATGGAATCCATATACAGACCCGCTTTGTCCAGGGCCTCGGCCAGCAGCCGTAAATCCCCGGCGGAAAGGTTTTTTTCAAAGGATCTGATGTAGGGGAGAACAAAATCCGCAGCTTGGTTTCCAAAAAAGCCAAGCAGGAATTCCACGGCTGCGGATTGAACGCCGCCTGCAGCCGAAGCGCCGCTTTTGGATTCCGCCGGACTTTGCGGCAGTGTAAGAAACGGTTTGTCCAGGGCGGCGGCGCTTTGGGTGTGGTAATAGAAAGCGGCGGCCCCGGCGTCATGGGCAATACGCAGATACGTCTTTGCAAGCGCCTTCCCCCCGCCAGTGGTTTCACTGTCCGCCGCCGCCGCCGCCAAACGTATTTCCGCAGGGGAAAAATAACCCTCCATAATTGAACGGCCAATGATATACGCATATTTGGCCTTTGAAGTAAGATCGCTCCGGCTGCGGATCAGGGAAAAGACCTGTATCAGTTCTTTCCACTGCCGGCGCGTTACAAGCTCGCGGGACAGTTTATCCAGCACATCAGAAAAATAGCCGCCGCTGTGCCATTGGGGCGTTAATGCTTCCAGCCGCCGGATAACAGCGGCAGGGCCTTTGCCCATCGATGAATCCAGAACATACCAGATGCAGGCGTCGGTCTGGCCTGAGTCAGGCGCAAAAGGCAGCGCCCGGAGAAAAAGCTCGATCCCCTGCTCGGCAAGGCCCCGTTGACGGGCAATTCTTGCGGCGAAAAAAAGCAGCCTAAAGCGGACGCCGGTAATGGCCGCGCCTGGAGCAATTCCCTCAATATTTTCCCCTTCAGCAATGGCCTTTTCCCATTTCAGAAACAGATCGATTCCTTCGCTGCCCGTTGCGGTAGTATATTGAAAACTTCTGCCCAAGTCGTTTAGTAAATCGGGGTAACGAAAAAAAAACTGCGGGCCATCGTTTAACGTTATGCGAAAAAATGCAAGAGCGTCGCTGAACCGTGAACGGGAAGCGGCGATATGCCCTTCAATAGCGGCGTTTTCACTTTCGCTGAAAAAATCCGTCTTTTGGCTGCGGTATTCCCCAAGGACGTAAAAGGCGGCCTCGTCGGGAAAAGAGTTTCCGTAATTGGGAAACTCGCCGCCGCTGCCCAGCAAAAATGCTAGAACAGTTTCTTTTTGCAGGGCAGGCTCAGCATCCAGCGCGTTAAGCGCCGCCGCCCAGGAACCGGATGCTTCCTGCCGTACACGGACCGCCGCCGCCCTGGAAAGTTCCGTACCCGCATACCGCAGACTTAACAATTCCCCGGCGGCGGCGCTGCGGATATGGGCATTAGAACTGTTCAGGGCCTTTTCAAAACTGGCGGCGGCTTCCTTGTTGGCTTCTGCTTTTGCGGCGGCGTTTTCCGCACTGGCTCCGGCAGCTTTGGCGCGTAGCCCTTCATAAAAA
Organism: Treponema sp.; assembly: GCA_031279925.1. The sequence goes on from JAITHQ010000108.1 coordinate 2,152, forward strand.
TCAGGGTTTACCTGCTGCGCCATACATGAATTAAAGTTAACCAGAGACAAAAAAAGCAACAAATAACAGCCTGAGCATGAACGGCGGCGATTCACAATTGAGTTATACAAAATTCAAGGTACTGCGGCACGGAGGGCCGGACAATTTACCCTTAATCCTCCGTGTAAAAATCCTTATGAACCCGCGCCGGTTACGAAAACCGGCGCGGACCTTTGACCCGGCGCAAGCAATTTCCCTACCCTGCTTGTCAATTTCTGGGCGGAACACGAATGGTGGATCCCGCCATAATTTTATCCGGGTTGCGGATATTATTAAACCGGGCAATCCGGGGATACAGCCAGGGATTCCGGTAAAAGACTTCGGAAATATCCCAAAGGGTGTCGCCCCATTGGATTTTGTAGGGAACGCCGGCCTTGGGAATAGTCGCCGGAACCTTGTATGATGAAACCGGAGCGGGCGGACGTTTACGCTGCGTGGTCTGGGCCTGCGGCGGGGGAGGAGCAGCCGGCGCCTGGATAACCGGCGGCGGCGTTACCGGCTTTGGCGTTTCGGCAACCGGGGGCGGCGTTACCGGCTTTGGCGTTTCGGCAACCGGGGGCGGCGCTACCGGTTTTGGCGCTTCGGCAGCCGGGGGCGGCGCTACCGGCTTTGGCGTTTCAACAGCCGCAGGCGGGCCAGACGGAGCCGGCTGAATACCGGGAGCCTGAACCGGCGGCGCGGGGGGAAGAGTTTGTTCTGTCTGATTCCCGCCGGTAAGGCCGCCTGAAGCAAGCGAATCCCTGCCGCCCAGGAAAAAGAACCACAGTATCGCTATTACCAGAATAACAAGTACCCCGGAAAGAATCATTATAAGCCAGGGGAATCTTTTTTCGCTTTCTTCAATGGCTTCGGCCTTGTCATACAGGCCAGAGGGGGTATGCGGTTCATTCTGTTCCAGGTTAAAGTCTGGATACCCTTCTTTGCGGCTGCCATTGTTCAATGTTTTAAGGGAAACATTCAGTATATGATGCTCTCCATCGGCGCTGGTATCCAAATCAATGGCATCGGCGATAATATCCCCCTTGGCATTGGAAGAGATTACCAATTCAATGGAAGGATCCCCCTTGGTTTTGGGTTTGATATTTTCTACCACCAGACTCCCGATATACTGAGCATCAAGCATGGTCCGCGAAATGCTTCTGTAAAGGTCTATCTGTACACTCTCCTGTCCGTTATGAACAGTAGTTAGAACGAGCCGCTTTTTTACTGGGGAATTTTCTTCTATAATGGGATAAAATTCCCCATTTGCGATTTTTATGCCAATTGTTGCTGCCACGGTCCCTCTCCTTTACCTGCGGGCGTTTTTGGAGAAACAATAACTCTACCAAATTTAGACATCTATATATTCCTTTGTCAAGGTTGCCAAATTCCCACTGGGGAAGCTGCACAATTGCAGGTTTCCAACTGGAACCTGGAAAACCGTCTGCGCCGAACCGGTGGTTTGGACTAACCAGGTTTTACAACCGGCCCCATATTATTATATCGGTAAATTTGGTATTTTGTAATAGCCTGAAATAACCGATAATTAAAAATATGATGCTTCCCATATTAGCCGGTGTAATGGCGATTTCCATTATTATTGTTATATTCATGTTTATTATGGGGCGTTCACGGGGCAGCATTGGCGGCGGCAAGAAACACGCAAAAGGCCGGGAAGCTGTTTTAAGGAATGCGAACAAGCGTCTTGCCCAGAACCCGCACGACCCGGAAGCTCTTGCTGCTGTAGGCGATGTCTATTTCCAGGAGGAATCCTGGGATAAGGCAATGAAGTCGTACGAGGGCCTGCTTGAAATTCTGCCGAATGGACCGGTTGCGGGAATTGATAATTTTGAAGTGAACCTACGTTATGCGCTTTCGGCCTTGAAACTGAACCTTACCGACCAGGCGTACAGGGGATTAACTACAGCCAGAAATCTTAAACAGGATAATTTTGAAGTCAATTATAATCTGGGGGTCCTTGAATTCCAGCGGAAAAATTATGAAAAGGCCATCCAGCTCCTCCAGCAGGCCCGGATTCAGGACCCGGAAAGCTCTGCGGCTCTTCGGTATATGGGGCATGCGTTTTTCAGGCTGAAAAAGCCCAAAGAAGCGATGAATTTTATCCGCAAGGCCATAGACCTTGCCCCGGAAGATAAAGAATCGCTTTATACCCTGGCGGAATGTTACTACGAAGCTAACCAGACCGATCAGGCCCTGCGTATTTTCAGCCACCTTAGACCCGATCCGGTAATGGGTCCCAGCGCCTGTCTTATTTCAGGCACGATCCACGCGGAAATTCGCAAAAACGATTTGGCGATTCAAGATTTTGAGATCGGCCTAAAGCATCTAAATATAAAGCCGGATGTTTTGGCGGAATTACGCTACCGGCTGGCCACCACCTACATAAGGCAAAACGAAATCGGCAAGGCATTGCCTTTGCTTAAAATGCTTCAGTTGGAAAACGCTTCGTACAAGGACGTGAATGTACTAATAGGCAAATACCAGGAACTGAACGCCAACAGGAATCTTCAAATTTTCCTTATGGCCCCTTCGGCGGATTTTGTTGCTCTGTGCCGCAAAGTCGTAATGACTTATTTTGCAAAGGCAAAGGTAAAAATTACCAATATATCAGTTAACAAAAATGAGTGGGCGGATATTCTGGCGGAAATTGATACGCCCAAATGGTCCGATTTGATTATGTTCCGGTTTATCAGAACCCAGGGTTCCATTGGCGAACTGATTGTCCGTGATTTCCACTCGCACCTTAAAGAAGTAAAGGCCGGTAAAGGCGTCTGCATCACGGTGGGTAATTTTACCGAAGAGGCAAAGCGCTATACCGAAGCCCGCCTTATCGACCTGATAGAAAAAGAACGGCTCTCGGCCATTCTTAATACGGTAGACGCCAGAGCAACCGCTGCGACCGTATCGAAAAAGAAATAGCGTAAAAGCCGTATGCGGCGCTCCAAAAACCGTTACTTGCCAAAGGCAAAGGCCGCATAGCCTACAAAGGAACCGGGGATTTCCTCCCCGGACAGGGCATCGGCGCTAGTAGCGTATTCCAAAAGCCGGGCAGGCCCCGCATCAACGGCCTGGGCAAAGGCCATTGCGCCAAGGACCGCTCCGGCGGAACAGCTTGAGAAGTCCTGTGTTGCCCGTTCCAGTACGGCGGCAGGATTCCCCGCTTCAACCGCACGGATAAAATTATGGTCATTAACTTTCTTTACCCATTGCAGGGCTTCCGGGCCGCTGCCTTTGGGCGCAAAGCCGTAATTGGTTCCGTAGTGGGTTAAATCAGTGGAGGCAAGTACCACGATTTTTCGCTTTAGGTGTTCGGCGGCCCTGGCAATAACCAGCCCTGCTTCAAAAGAGGAATTTCCCGCCGGAAGCCGGATCCAGACCAGCGACGCGCCGGGGAAAAAATACCGCGCCATAGGCACAAGCGCTTCTACCGTGTTATCCCGGTAGCAGTCTTCTTTCCCGTTCAATTCCCCCAGCAATGACTCCCGCAATTCCGCGTCTATAGGCATTATGCCCAGCGGGGTCTGGACCCCGTCCTCCAGGGCAAAAAGCGGGGAACTCCCCGCAGGCAGGTGGCCGCCGAGAACAACAATGGTTTCCGCCCGCCGGTCAAGGGCGGAAACGGCCCTGGCCGCAATCCGGCCTGAATAGAACCAGCCTGCGTGGGGGGCAATGGCGGCGCTGGCCTTGCCGGGGGCAAAGCCCGACAAAAAACGGCTTACCTCAACTGGATTCCGGGGATACCATCCTTCAGGCAGGGAATATGCTCTATTCATGCTGGTTTGCTCCAATTAATCCTAGCAGAACATTGTAAAAATGTATATAATAACGTTATGCAGCAAACAAAACATTCAACAAAAATTTCGGTTATAGGCATTGTTGTAGCCTCCGTCTGTATTGTCGTGTATCTTGCGGTTTTGGTTTCCGCGGCAGTCCAAATCTATGCCAGCGTCGATCAGCGGCGTATTGTCGCCGAGCAGGAATTTTTTGATCTTGCCGACCTTGCCTCTTCCGCAGGGGTTTTGGGCTTTATGAACGAGACCTTTATCGAAACCATTGAGGATACTCTTGCTGCAAGCAGAACCCTGGAAGGCGTTATTATTTCCGGCCCTAACGGAGAATATGCCTTTGAAAGGGAGCGGGGAAAAGCTGTCAACTGGGTGAATAATTCGCCGCGCTTTAAGAGCCGTTTTGATTTTTCCCGGCAGCCGCTGTATCTGCCGCTGCGTATTCAGGGGCTGCGGAATGTCAGCATTCAGGCGGTGGCCGGGGCCCTTGACTATGCCTTGCTTACCAGTATTTTAAAGCAGGCGTTGATCCTGGTTCTGGCAGCCCTTGCCTTTGCGTTTTTTACCCTGTTGATGGAATCTCTCATCAAGGGACGCCGGTATAACGCGCTTGGGGGAACCGTTGAAAGCGCTCCCGCTCAGGCAAAGCCGGACGGTGAAAGGGAAAGCCCCCGGCCTTCCGTGGAAACCGAAGAACCCTTGCCGGTACATGAGGCGGCTGAAGCAAATATTTTTTCGCTGCAAAGCAATATTTGCCGGGAGGAATATATCGAAAGCCGGCTTGATTCGGAGCTGCGCCGCTGCGCTTCCGTTAAGCAGGACCTGGTGTTTATCGCCATGGAATTCAAGAACCCAACAGATGATAGTTTTTACAGCCGTTTTGCCGCCGATGTGGTGCGTTTTTTTATTGTCCGTGATCTTATTTTTGAAAAGGGGTCTATGGGCGTTTCGGTTATTTGTCCGAATATTAATCTTGAGACCGGATTTGCAAAAGCCGGGGAATTTCACCGGCGTATCCTAAGCAAATACCCCGGCATGTTTAAATCAAAAACCGATCTCTGCATGGGCCTTTCCTCCCGCGCCGGAAGATTTATCAATGCTGAACGGCTGATCTTTGAATCCGGCGAATCCCTTGAACGGGCATTGATGGACCCGGTATCCCCCATTGTGGCCTTTAAAAGTGATCCGGAAAAATACCGGGCGTACATGGCCTCCCAAAGCCGGTA
>JAITHQ010000200.1 GCA_031279925.1 Treponema sp.
TCTGGAATTTTGGCGTTGCAAACGCCAAAATTCTACCTTGCAGGCTCCAAAAGAGCCCGAAAACCGGGATTTTTGTGGTCAACAGACCGCAAAAATCCACAATTTGAACAGGCTCTAAGCGTTTTTTGCGGAGGGCTCTGGATACAATCCGGGCACGTCCCATTCTTTGGGGACCTTGGTGGGCATGCCCTTTGAATCGACAAAGGCCCAGGTGACTTTGGCCGTGACCAAGCGATCATCGCCTCGCCATATTTCCTGGGCAAGAATTCCGCTTACCGCGCCTTTTTTAACCGGCCATGTTTTGATAACGAGCTTTTCGTCAACAATGGCCGGTTTCCGGTAGTCAATTTCTATCCGGGCGACATACACGCCGTATCCTGAATTAATTGCCCTGGGGTAGTCAAAACCAATATCCTTGAGCAATTCGTAACGGGCAAATTCAAGATAGTTAAGGTAATTGGCGTTGTTGACATGGCCGTAGCTGTCACATTCATAAGTACGCACCTGCAAAGAACATTCGCTTATCAAGAAAGCCTCCTTTCCAAAAATTAATTATCAGGGCGCATTTTTGCAGCTGCGCTGCAAAAACCGGGCTTTCCGCTCCAATTCGCTGCGCGAATTTCCGCTGCAATCCCTTGCGCGTTGGCTTTTAGAGCCTGTTCAAAATCGGGAATTTTGGCGTTTGCAACGCCAAAATTCTACCTTGCAGGCTCCAAAAGAGCCCGAAAATCGGGATTTTTGCGGTCTATTGACTGCAAAAATCCACAATTTGAACAGGCTCTTAGCATATCCGGTTTAAACGGCTTCCTTTTTTGGCATATTTTGAATTTACTGTAGGCCAGTATATCACAATTGCCTTTTCCCGGCAATATCGGTATATTGTATAGTTATGGAGAATACAATGTTGGAAGAACAGGTAAAAGCCGCTCTGGATAGTGTACGGCCATCCCTCCAGGCCGATGGCGGGGATGTGGAATTTGTGTCCTTTGCCGAGGACGGGACGGTTTCGGTAAAACTCACCGGCGCGTGCGGCGGCTGCCCAATGGCGCAGATGACCCTTAAAATGGGAATCGAGAATTATCTTAAAAAGGAAGTGCCGCAGGTTACCGCTGTTGTCGGCGTGTAATACGTTTCTTCCCGTCCGCCGTGGGGATATGGAAAAGCGGGGATGGGAAGACTACGTTTTTGTTTCAGGCGATGTATATATCGATCAGCCTTCATTCGCGGCGGCCTTGGTGCGCCGCGTTCCGGGGCCGCCGGTTTTCACATTGGTATAATTTCCCAGCCCGGCTGGGTGTTTAAACCGGCTTGAATACAGCCTCAGTGCTTCCCTAATGACATCAAATCTGGCGCATGATATATTGTTCCATAAATGAGCAGCCCCGGCGGACACAGCGTTTATGATGAATCGGCAGCCTATGCTTTTTTTAAGACACTCGCTGTCCCCTCGCTGCGGGGCGTAACTATCCGGTGTATAGCCGCGATATTTGGTAATTTTTTCTTTCGTCAGTACCGGGCGGCCTTGCTGCCTGGCCGGGTCCCGGTTACCAGGGTGGATCATCCCCTTGATCTTAAGATTCCATTTATCCCCGGCTGGGTAACGATCTACCTGGATTTTACCAGTTTCTGGACGCGGATGCTTTCTTTCCTGCTGCATACATACAAAAGAAAAGCGTTTACCGATGTACGGGAATTTATCAAATCAATGGGCGAACTTTATAAATTTGCGGCGGAAGTGTACCAGAACAACTTTTCTACTACGGACCGCCCTTTTTACATAGCCCGCCCGCGTTTTTTTTTGATTCATCTGCTGGATCCCCATCTGATGTGCATACCCAGCCTGCATGTAATGGTAGTGATTAGAACATGGACCAGATTCGCCGCCATTATCCGGTCAATGGGAGACGCCGAACGTTTTGCCCCGCAGATCGAGGAAATGAAACAGGGAGCGCTGGCGATTACCCAGGCCATTTTGTTTGTAAAGCAGCACAGCGTAAATTGCATCGCCGCGGCGTTCTATGCCATGACCTGTTACGATCCAGAGCTTTTTCCGTCTTCGCAGGCGGAGGCATTTGCCGCCATGCTCTTTAACTCGCCGCCGGACGGGAAAAGTTCTGCGCGGGTAAAACAGGCAAACGCAAAGGCTCGTCCTTCGGCGTCTCCCCGGATAAGGCTGTCCCATACGGAGGCCGAAGAAATTAAAACCCATATCGTTAATCTGTACCGGCATTTTCTTGCGGAACGGACAGACTCCATGCCCTGGCGCGAGCCCTTGCTCAATTTTTTGCGGCCGCTGCCCCGGCAATACTAAGAGCCCTAAGCCAAAACAGCTTCTTCAAACGCCAGCCAAAGATTGTCCCGCAGGGGCGGCTCCGCCTGTACGGTAATGCGTCCGCCGCTCTGTGGATCGGGGAACGAAACGGAACGGGCGTGGAGGCGGATGCCGCCGTTTTTCTCGCTCCGCCTTGCCCCGTATTTCAGGTCTCCCTTGATATGCAGGCCAAGGCCGGCAAGCTGGGCGCGTATCTGATGATGCCGTCCGGTGAGCAGTTCAATTTCCAGAAACAGATAATTTTTCCCTTCACCGGCAGGCCGGCAGCGAAGGACTGCCTTTTTTCGCCCGGGCCCGGGCTCGCCGTAGGCAAATGATTTGTTTTTCCGCGAATCAAACTGAATCCAGTGGACAATATCCCCGCCCAGGGAAAGGGGCCCGCCCGGCGGTTTTTCGGCAATGGCCCAGTAGCGTTTTGTTACGCCGGTCAAATGGCTGCCGCCGGATGCAATGTCTTCCGCAAAAGCGCCGCTTAGTATTTTGAGCGCGGCGCGGGTACGGGCAAAAACCGCGCAGCCTGTTACCGGTACATCAAGCCGGTGCGCCGCCGCCGGCAAGGCAAGATCGCCGCCTGTTTTCCCGGCGGCGGCCAAGGCATCGGCCAGGAGCCGGGGCATATCCCCCATACCCTGCCCTGCCCCCTCAAGGGCTTCGCCGCAGAGTTTATTTACCGCCACGCAGTCTTCGCTTATATACAGGATCCGGGAAAACATATCATTCATACATCAGCCCCATTCGGATTTTTTCAAAGATGATCCGTTCCGCCGCTTCCCGCAGCCGCTGCCGGGGAAGGCTGCCATTGGTAAGGGCTGCCTGTATTGCCCGGTGGGTCCGGCGAAGGCCCGGCGGCCACACCAGCACCATGTCCGCACCCGATGCAAGGGACCGTACCGCCGCGGCTTCCGCATTGGCTGCGCCGGCGGCGGCCATCGAAAAATCATCGCTCATAATAATGCCCGAAAAACCCATTTCTTCCCGCAGCCAGCCGCCCATAACCACCGGGGAAAGGCTTGCGATTTCGCTGTCCAGCGCCGGAAGTATCGAATGGGAAACCATCAGCGCCCGCGCCCGCGCCCGCCCCCTGCGAATAAGAAAGGCAAATGGGGCGGTCATATCCGCAAGCGCCTCCTTACCGCCCTGTAAAACCGAAGGGAAGCGGTGCGGATCCGGCCCGGCGCTGCCGGGAAAATGTTTAACCACACAGAGAATTCCCGCCCGTTCCATCCCCCGGATAAAGGCCGCAGCCGCTTCTCCAGTAAAAACCGGGTCTGGCCCATAGGAACGGTCTTCCAGAAAATCGCTGTTACCCGCCACAAGGGATTCCGCTACCGGCGCGAGATTCAGGTTACAGCCAAGCCGGTTAATTGCGGAAGCGGCGCGAAAGCTGTCCGACTCGATACGCTCAATCGCCGTATTCCACCCCTCATTTTGGGCAAGCGTCCAATAACTTCCTGCGGAAGGCAGATCGGCAAGACCAGGTTGAAAGCGATTCACCGTTCCCCCCTCGTGATCCACCGCCACAAAGGGAGGAATACCCGCCGCCGTTTCCCCGCCGGTCTTTCCGTCAATAAGCGTTACGCACTCCGCGATCAAACGCTGAATTGCTTCAACATCCGTATCAAGGTTATACCTGAACAGCATGATTCCCCCGGCAGGGCACTCATCAAGCAGGGTCCGCATGTCCTGCCCCAAACGCTCCCTGCCGTCAATACCGGAGACGATCACCTGGGCGGCAAGCAGGCGGTCATCAAGGGAGGCAGCCGCCAGGGCAGCCTGTTCCCGCTGTTTTGCAAAAACGGCGTCCGTAGTATCTGTACCGCTATCCTCTCGATTTATTCCACAGTGTTTTTTGGAACAGGCGCCGCATAAAAAGAAAATCAGGGCCAAAACAATCCACGCAAGGCAAGATGAACGCATGGTCCAAGTATATATCGAGAATGGGGCCAGGGCAATTCAGTAGTTTTGCGGATATGGATGATGGTGAAAACCCGCCGGGCGGAAACCTGCCCCTTTCAGGGCCGCTGTATTTACTTTCCGAAGATAACCGTAGCATATAGTCAGGATTCATGGCGGCGGGCAGCTTCGGTATTGCCATGATTTCATTGCTTTTCTCGTCTACCGCATAATATAAGGAATTATAGTTGTTCCCCTTAAGAATAACTAAAGAAGGTCCACGGATTACATGGATTAACACGGATTTCAGTTCCCCAGAACCGGTATAATCCATGAAAATCCGTGCAATCCGTGGATTT
>JAITHQ010000201.1 GCA_031279925.1 Treponema sp.
CTCCAACTGGTACGGGAACGGCACCTACGGCATCGCGTTCAATACCACCGGCAGCAGGCCGTTAACGCCCTAAAAGCGTTTATTGAACTACAAGGGCGCGCCAGGGCGCACAAAGGAACAAGAAACCAAAACCTTTGTACGCAGTTCAGCGCGCCTTAGTATAAGAAGCACTGATTGCGGACTTTAGTCCGCAATCTTGATTGGATTTAATCAGTGCTTCCTTAATAATTCATGTTGCTCTGGAAAAAAGGGCGTGACACTGTGGGCTTTCCCATAGTATAGTTTATTTTATGAAACGATTTATAGCCATCCTTCTGGCGTGTATCCCTGTTGCGCTGGGTCTTTCCTGTGCTTCGGTCGATCCTTCGGAAAAATACCCCAATATGGTCGCCGATATGGACCCCATTTCCGCCGGAACAATAGAGGCGGAATTTGACCGGATGTTCTCTTCAAAGCTGAATAAAGTCGAAGTAGACGCGATTTTTTATCCCCGGCTGAACGAAGTATCCCTGGAATTCAGGTACGAATTTGTCCGTTACCGGCAATTCTGGAACGAACGCGGCAGGCAGCAGTTTGCCGAGGCGGTTAACCGCTACAAGGATGATTATACCAGCCGGAATTTGGCATCCAAATACAGTAAATCGCGGGCTATTTACGGGAAAACAAAGGGCCGGGTTGAATGGGAAACATTCAAATATACCACAACTCATAGATCCTCCCCCAATATCGAAATGGGTTACCGCTTTAGGGGGGATATGCCGTTTTTTGCCACGCTCCAGCGTTCCGCCAAGGAAGAGGGCGTTTCAGGAGACGGGCCGGAACTTGAATCGCTGCAAATCAATATGTATTTTACCCGCGCCCAGGCGGAAGCCCTGGTACAAAAATTCGATCAGGCGTATCTTTTGGGGCTGTTGGGGAAAACAAAGGAAGAGCCTCAAGCCGGCGCAGCCACAGAGGACAGCTATCTTGAATATGAGGAACAGGATGTTTCGATTCATTGACGTATGTTCCAAATATCTTTATTATGTTAATAATGGATATATCTGATGAGTATCTTAACAGGTCAAAAAATTGCGGCATATTATGATCTCTTTAAAGGTATCGAAGTAACCTTTACCAAAGAGCTAATTCAGGTTACCGGTCTTGTAACCCAACAGGTGCATTTAAAGTGTGGAAGTGATTTCTGGCCCTGCGTACTCTATTCCACTTCTTTTCAGGGCGCCAAGATCGTTGTAAATATCAAATCCGGCCTTTTGGAAAAGCTGCAACGGGCCAATAACTACATAAGTCTTCGATTCTGCTTTCAGACCTTTGAGCAGGCGAATCCGGTAACATTTTTTGTAACCGGACGGGTGGCGGGTTCCAGCCCCTACGGAGGTTCGCATGATGTTTTCATGCTTACCCTGCAGTTTACCCAGCGTCCGCCGGATGATCTTATCGAGATAGTAGGGCGGGTACTGGACGCCAACGTAAATTCGTCCAAGCGAAAAGATGAGCGTATTCTTCTTACGGTTGAAACTCAACGGAAACTTAAGCTGCTGTCCAAGGAAAGCGCCGCTTTTATCCAAGGGGTTCCCCGGCGCTGTATTCTGCGGGATCTGTCTTTTTCCGGTTCAAAACTGATAATAATGGGCGTGGCGAAATTTTTGGTGGAAAAGGAGACGGCGGTCCGTTTTGATTTTGACGATCCCAGGGAGAGTTTTCTGGTCAAAGGTAAATTCGTTAATGCCATGAATGTGGAGGGCAAAAAGGAAATGCTTGCCCTGACGATCGAATTTGACGAAGCCCTTGTTCCTATGGGATATAAAATACGGATCAACGACTACCTTAATACCGTAAGGGCGGACAACCGGGTCAATACGGGAAGCGAAGCTGAAACAAAAGCCTCGCCGGCCAAAGAGAAACCGGCGGCAAAACCCGAAAGCGCTTCTCCGCAGGAAAAGCCCAAAGCGGCGGACGAAAAATAAATTCATGGCGGATAATTTTCATGACAGAATTTGCTTTCTTTCGGTTCCCGAAAGCCTGCGCGGGCTTATTGATGGGGGCGGTCATGATCACGGCCCGGATTCACAGCTATCGCATGGAGGGGGGGGCTTTTCGATAAACCCCAATATCCCCATTCCAGTTGAGATTCCCGAAGGCGAAGAGAAACTCAATCTTGAAGAGCTTTCATGGGAGATGATCGTGTCGGGGATGTTGCGCGTTATCTCGGAGGGGAAAGCAGGGGTGGAATGGCTGGATTATTACCGTCATTTTGTATTGGCGGTAAAGCCCGGCATCATGGGCGAATTTACCGAAGCGGCGATCCTTAAGGCAAAGAACGGCGATTTTGATCTGGCCCTTGAGATTCTCGACGCCCTGCGGGGCATGTTCCCCGGTTCGCCTGTGACGCGCTTGAACCGGGCCCTGGTTTTGGAGGAACAGGCGTCGCTGTTTGAACGGCAGGGCAGAAAGGAAGCGGACGCGGCATTTGAGGCCGCAGCAACAGCTTATGAAGAAGCGGTTGCCTTTGAACCGCCCTTCCCCAACGCCCATTTTAATGCAGGCTTTTTCTATCTGGGCCGCAGGAATTTTAGCCGTGCAATGGAATGTTTTGCCGCCTATCTTGAAACCGCCGATGATGCGGAAAAGAGGGATCAGGCCGAATCGATTGTGCAGGAAATCGAAAAAAACGGCCTTAACGATGAAAATTTTCAGGAAGCCTGCGATTTAATCCGGCAGGGGCAAGAAGAAGCGGGGATGCACAGCATCCACGATTTTATTGAACGCTACCCTTCGGTATGGAACGGCTGGTTTGTGCTTGGCTGGGCCTTACGCCGCCTTGGCCGCTGGAATGACGGGGCCGCAGCTTTCCGCAAAGCCATTGAGCTGGGCGGCGGCAACAGCGACACCCATAACGAGTTTGCCATTTGTTTAATGGAAAGCGGGGACTTTGCCGCCGCCCGCCACGAGCTGGAAACCGCCCTGCGGGAAGACGGTGAAAACATAAAAATTATTTCGAACATGGGCGTACTTGCCATGAAGAATGGCGACCATGATGAAGCCGCCGCCTTTTTCAGAACTGTGCTGGAACTGGACCCAGAGGATCCGGTTGCGAAGGAATTTTGGGGAACAGGCCAGTTGTTGTAAGCCAATAAAGGTAACCGCATTAAAAAGTCCCGATATGGTTACGAGTAAAATACAATAGGTAATCCCCCGGCTTTGCCGGGGACTCAAAAACTTTGAGTTTTGCGGGAGTATTGAAATATTTCTAATTTATACAGTGCTGGATGTTGTATAGTCAATCCACTTAATAAAGACGAAGCTCGATTTTAGCTTCTTGCCATGGGACAGGCGAATTCTTGAAAAATCCACGGATTGTACGGATTTTCATGGATTATACCGGTTCTGGGGAACTGAAATCCATGTTAATCCATGTAATCCATGGACCTTCTTTGGTTATTCTTAAAGGGAACAACTATATCATCAGATTAAGAAGGTTTCTCAAGGATAGGACAAGTTGGGCCAAGCATGATGTGCCAAGATACAGGTAGTCAAGCGCGTCAATGTATAAAAC
>JAITHQ010000042.1 GCA_031279925.1 Treponema sp.
TGCGAAAAAACCGGCGTACATAACGATGAACTGGAAAGAGCCCTTGCCGCAAAACAAAAAAACGCGGAGTTAAAAGCATTGACCGGCGCGTTAATTTCAGGCGCAGCCGGCCTTGCGTCAACGGTTATTCCTTCCATTGATTCCATAAAAACCATGACCGCCGCCCTTATAGACTTTTTCAAAAAACGCCGGGGCTGACAGCCGCTGTTTTTACCGGCCTTTTCACATTTCATTTCGATTCCCGCCGGCAGACTCCGGCTCTTCCCCCGCAAGCAGGGCGTGTTCCCGTTTCCACCGGGCAAGATCGTCCGGCGCGCTGCGCCGGTGCACAACCGGCTCGTCAGAAACCAGTTCTCCGTCACGCAGGGTAATAATCCGTTTGGTGTACACGGCCAGTTCCGGCTCGTGCGTTACCATGACGATGGTTTTCCCCGCATTGTTAAGCTGCTGAAAAAGGCCCATTATTTCCAGGGTCATGCCGGTATCAAGGTTTCCTGTTGGTTCATCGGCAAGAATAAAGGCGGGATCGTTTACCATTGCCCGCGCAATGGCTACCCGCTGCTGCTGACCGCCTGAAAGCTGTGACGGAAAATGATCCATGCGCTGCTCAAGGCCGACTTCGCGCAGGGCCGCCATTGCCCGCTCTTTCCGATCCTGGGCGCTTTGCCGCTGTTCGCCCTTTTCCCGCCTGCGGTAAAACAGGGGCAGTTCCACGTTTTCAAGCGCCGTGGTTCGGGACAACAGATTGAAAGACTGAAACACAAAACCAATTTTACGGTTTCTGATGTAGGCAAAGGCGTCTGAATTGGATTTGGATGTTTCGATGCCGTCCAGCGCGTAAGTACCGCCTGAGGGCTTGTCCAGGCATCCAAGGATATTCATCAGCGTTGACTTTCCCGAACCGGAAGGCCCCATTACCGAAACAAATTCGCCGCAGGCGGCGGAAAAATCCACGCCTCTTAGGGCGCGTACCACCACAGCCTCCTCGCCCTGCCGGCCTTCCATACGGTATTCCCTTTTGATTCCGTACAGTTCAATTACCGCCTGAGCCATTAGATTTTCTCCCGTAAAATAACCTGCCGGCCTTCAATGTCCTCGACGGCGCTGATCTCCGTAAAGGAACCGTTGCTGATTCCGGCGCGTACCCGCATTACATCAAGTTTTCCCTCACCGTTGATAAACCACAAATTGCGCATAACAACCACGCGGCCCCTGCGCCCCTGCCCTGCGTCCTGATTCCCCTGCCGGTTTTGCCGGTTTCCGCCGCCGGAACCCATCATGGCCCTGCCGCCCGGCCCCATCGGCGGGCCGCCGCCCATCACCATGCCGGTTAAACCCGTGCCCGATCCGCCCCTTCCCTGCGGGGGGGCGTTCTGGCCGGAAGCAGCCGCCTGGTCCCTTGCCTGCGCCCTTGCTTCTACCGCCGCCTTTCGCTGATCCCCGTCAAGATTTTTTAGTCCGGCGTTAAAAACCATTTCGGCAATTTCTTCGCCGCTTAAACTGGTGGGCTGGTAGCGCAGGGCGGCGTTAGGCGCCATAAGAATGTTCTCGCTCCGTTCCACGATAAATTCAACCGCGCAGGTCATTCCCGGCAGCAGGGAGCCGTCCTGATTTTCAACATTGATAATAACGGTGTACGAAACCACATTGCTCTGCACTGTGGGAACCAGGCGCAAATTTTCAACCTCGCCCGAAAAGCTCCTTCCCGGCAGGCTTTCCAGTGTAAAGCGTACCGCCTGCCCCTTGTGAATCGCGGTTACATCAAGCTCGCCTACGCTTGCCTCGATCTGCATTTCTTTAAGGTTTTCCGCAATAACAAAAATGCTCGATGTATTGCTGCTGGAACTGTCCACCACGGTGTCTCCCACATTGATGTTCCGTTCAAGTACAATGCCGTCAATGGGCGAAGTAATAAAAGCGTATTGATTGATCTCTGTTTCGATAACTTTTAAATTCGCCTCGGCAACGGCAAGGTCCGCAGCCTGGCTGTCCAGTGTTGTCTTGCTGGTTTTAAGCTCGTATTCAGAAATCAGATTCTTTTCCGCAAGCGTCTCTTGATTGCGGTAATTGATTCGCTGCAATTCATAATTGGCCCTGGATTTAATTACCTGCGCCATCTGCTGATCCCGCTGGAGGCGGAGCATATCGGTATTAAGCTCGGCAAGAATGTCGCCTTTACGAACCGCATCGTTGTAATCGACGTTTATTTTTTCGACCTTGCCGCTCATCTGGGGCAGCACTTTAACGGTGGCCACCGGGTTAATCGTGCCGCTGGACGAAACGCTGCGCTCCAGGCTGCCCCGGCGTATTTCGGTAAACTCGTAAGTTTTTGGTCCGGCCTTTTTGGAGCCGCAGGCGGCAAGCAGCAAAGGGGCAACGGCCAGCCATACAAAATTCAGCTTCAATTTTCGGTTTTTCATTAGGGCAAAACTCCTCATTGCTATTCTAGCAAATTTCGTGCCAAGCAAGAATGTCCTGTTGTCATCAGGCTTGAACAAAGGTAAAAAGCAATTACAAAACTAAAGAGGCTGTTGCAAAACTTCAGTTTTGCAACAGCAAGCGCTGAAAAATGCAGTTTTGCAGCCCGTAGGGCGAAAAACTGCAAGGGCCTGTGCAAAACGAACCGGGTTTTGCAATTGGCTGCTAATGGCGGGAATTATGCGGCAAAACGGCGAATTTTTTAACGCTGCAAGTGGAGTATACAAGGCGCGAACAAAGGCGGGAAGGTTTAGATGGGTAAATTTTTTACACTTGTGAAAAAAGGGAATAGCGGTTTTGCGTTAACCGGGCCTTTGGTCGCATGTGGCGTCTGGCACTATTTTCGCCTTTTCTTTCCCCTTACATTCTCCACGCCCCTGGCTGGCCTGTCCTTGCATCTCCATTTTTCTTTACTATAGAGCCTGTTGCAAAAACCGGCTTTTGCAACAGGCTCACGTTATACGAAATGAGCGCGGAAGTTATTTGAATTAATTAAAACTGGGAAAAAACTGATGAAGCTATGGCGATTTTAAACGGGGGAATAGAGAGTAGAGAGCAAAGACGCCAGGAGCCTTTTTCATTTAACTCTTACTATTTACTAACTCCTAACTACCAGTTTCTCAAATAAAGAAGACTGTCCATCAACAGCAGGTTTTCATCCGGTGTGGCGGCAGGAATTTCGCAGCCGCCGGCAATAAGCGTTGTTTCGGTTCCCGCTCTGATGCACCGCTTTACCTCGGCTTCAACATATTCAAGACTGCCCTGCATCATCACCGCGGCGGGGTGCAGATTGCCCGATGCCGCTGTCCGGCTGCCTTTGAACACCTGGGCCGCATGTCCAAAATCTACCATCGAATCAATATCGATTATATCCGCCCCCAGCTCCGCCAGCATTTCCAGCAGGCTGGTAATGTTGCCGCAAATGTGGAGTTTTACCCGCGCCCCCTGTTCGTGGATATAATCAATAATGGCCTTGTCCCAGTGGAAACAATATTTTTTGTAAAGAGCAGGGCCGATCAATGAAGCCACCGCATTACCCACGCCGATAAAATCGGCCCCCGCATCGATCTGGGCTTTTGCAAAACGTTTCTGCTGGGCAAAAATAATTTCAAAAAGTTCCGCCAGGCAGCTTTCTTCCAAGGCAAGGTCCAGCAGCAGATCGTTTATGCCCCGAAGATCCGCCGCCTCGGCAAGGCAGCCTTCTATCCAGCCGATAACCGGATACTCGTTTCCCCCTTTCTGCCGCAGCAGTTCACAGGCTCTAACGCGATCCAGGGTACGGGGGCTGTCCAGCGGATCAAAATGGACCAGAGCGGAAAGATCGAAATCATCGCCAATAAGCGGGACCGCCGCATAGGGACATGCGTTTTCGGGAAAAACAATCTGCGCCCCAAAAGCCGCTGTTTCCCGTACCGGATCGGAAATGGCGCACAGGGTATCCAGGCCGTATTTTTCGGCGCAGATCAAATTCCCTTCCGCCAGTTTGCGGTAATTCTGTACATACTCGCTGTAGGATACGTCGGCTTCCCTGGCGATAATATACATAAACAGGTTCATGTTTGGAATTTTATCCACCGGCTTTCCCGCCAGGCGGGCATTCAAACGTTCCAGCGATGTCATGGTTTTCTTCCTGCCTGCAATTTCGCCTAACAATGGTCAATACGGGGCCGGGACCCGGCCTTCCAGTCAGCGTCACATTAACCAGGGCCGGATAAAAACATACTCCGCTTTGGGCGGAGTATGCTGCATTAAAACGATTGGTAATATCAGCCCAAACCGGCCTTGCGGCGGGTGTACACATCGTAGAACACCGCCAAAAGCAGAATAAGCGCCTTTACCACATACTGGTAATGGGTACCCAGATTCATAAGCGACATGCCGTTGTTGATGGCCGACATCACAAGGCCGCCGACAATAACGCCGATTACCGAGCCAATGCCGCCGCTTGCAGAAACGCCGCCGATGTAACAGGCAGCAATGGCGTCCATTTCAAAAAGGTTGCCCGCCTGGGGCAGGGCGCTGTTCATGTAGCCGGTAGAAACCACCGCCGCAAGGCCGGTCAGTCCGCCCATGATGCAGAATACAATAAAAGTGATTAACTCTGAATTGATGCCGGAAAGTTTTGCCGAGCGGGAATTGCCGCCTACCGCATAGATAAAGCGGCCCAGTACCGTGTTCTTTAACACAAAGTGGAACACAAAAACCGTTATTCCCAAAACCACTACCACAATGGGCAGGCCCCGGTAACGGGCAAAACGCTCCGCCAGGGCCAGGGCCAGGACGCTGATAATTACCAGTTTGCCAATAAACAGGGGAAGCGGCGTTACCTCAAACTCGTTGGCGATTTTGGTTTTGCGGCTTGAGAATTCGACGATGTAGAAAACAATCAATATGGCAATCGTTAGAATAAGGGCAAATGGATAATAAACACCCCCAATCTGCGAAACGCCCAGCACCTCGTCAACCGTGCCGGTGGCAAGATGGGAATAGCCTTCGTCCTTAAGGCTTACGGGATTAACATTGGTAACAATATAGGTAAGGCCCCGGAACAACAGCATACTCGCAAGGGTAACGATAAAGGCCGGCATTTTGGTATAGGCAACCCATACCCCGTGAAACGCGCCAACGGCAACGCCCATCAGTATTGAGAGCAGCAGGGTCATGGGCAGCCCAAGGCCGGTATTGTAAATCATGGCGCTGATAGCCCCTACAAAGGCGCAGACCGAACCAACCGAAAGGTCAATTCCCAGAATGATCATAACCTGCACCATGCCGACCGCCAGGATGAGCACGTAACTGTACTGGAAAAAGATGTTGGTAAAATTCCGCGCGCTAAAGTTGTTCCAGTTGGTCAGCGGGGCAAAGATGAGCATTATCAATGCCAGCATGATAAACATGGAATAGTTACGGATGTTGTTTTTGATCAGCGTTTTGGTATCCGCAATATGAACCGCCTTGTCACTCATATAAGTTCTCCTTGTGATTTATCCAAC
>JAITHQ010000150.1 GCA_031279925.1 Treponema sp.
CAAGGCAAAATTAGGCCGGTTGAAAACCCAACCGGCCAATGACTTACGGCGATCTGCGGCCTAGAAGACTTGAACTTCCATGCCTCTCGGCACCAGCACCTCAAGCTGGCGTGTCTACCAGTTCCACCAAGGCCGCAAATGGCTGTTTCAATGTTTTATATTATCGTTTTTGGGTTTTTATGTCAACCGCTCTATACCTTTTCCATACTCCCCCATATAATTATATTAATGTTTCTGGATTTCTTGTTCGCCCTTAAACGGATAAAGGTTTATGCGCTCATTGGGGAAAGCGGTACGGGAAAAAGTTTCCGGGCAAAGCTGGTAGCGCAGAAATACGGCATAGATTTTATTATCGACGACGGGCTGCTGATCAGAGACAACCGGATACTGGCGGGACATTCGGCAAAAAAAGAAAAAACGTTCATGGCGGCGGTAAAGGTAGCGCTTTTTGACGAAAAGGCCCAGCGCGACGAGGTGGCGCGGAAACTCCAAAGCGAAAAAATCAGGCGAATCCTCGTGCTGGGGACTTCAGAAAAAATGGTAAATAAAATCGCGGCTCGGCTGCAAATGCCCCCCCCGTCCAAGATTATCAAAATCGAAGACATCGCCTCGCAGGAAGAGATTGACAAGGCGATCAGAACCCGGCGTATCGAGGGAAAGCATGTTATCCCGGTGCCGTCTATCGAGGTAAAACGGAGTTACCCCAATATTTTTTACGATGCGATACGGATTTTCAAGCGGCGCAAGACGCCCGCCGGCATCGGCCCCACTCCCAGGATTCACGAAAAATCAGTGGTGCGGCCTGAGTATTCCAGACGGGGCAAGGTGATCATTTCCGAGGCGGCCCTGAGCCAGATGGTTATTCACTGCGTTGACGAGTATAATCAAAATATACGGATCAAAAAGATTCTGGTGCGGGATGATGAAATGGGCTACCGTCTGGTAATCACTATCGATGTGCCATACGGGATTCAGCTTGGAGGTAACATACACGAATTGCAGCAGTACATTATTGACAATATCGAACGATACACCGGGATTTTAATTGAAGAAGTAAATATTATTATAGACAAAATTACCCAGTAAGCATGGAGGAGGGGTTTACAATGAAAAAAATGGCGTTTGGCTGCCTGTTTTTTTTGATTGTCGCGGCGGCTTTTGCGCAGCAAGGGGAAGCGCCGGTTCCCCCGCCTGCCGAAACGGCGGACAACAGGGCAGGCGACACGGTGCGAACCAAACACTTTGAGGTGATCACCGATACGGGGGATGGGAAGACGCTGGCTCAGCAAATGGAGGACCGGTTTGCCGTGTATAACAAGCTCTTCCGTTTTGATCCTTCAGGCGCGGCCTGGCCGCTTAGGGTAAGGGCCTTTCAGGATCAGAAGCTGTATGACGGCTATGTCAGTTCAAGGCTTGGAGCGTTAAAGCCCGGCGCGGTGTATCTGCACTATCACCAGGCGGACAAGCGTGAACTGGTTGTCAACCTGGGCAGCGATGCCGTAGGGGAAGCCCTTCCCTATCAGTGTTTTATTCAATATATCAGGGCTTTTATTTCCAATCCCCCGGCGTGGATACGGGAAGGCTTTGCGGTTTTTTTTAGTACGATCAGCTTTAACGAAGAAGGAAAGTTAAGCTACGAGGAAAACCTTGCATGGCTTGAAACCGTAAAAAACATGAAAGAGCTGCCTGATCCCCAGACCATTATGATGGCGGATGCCCTTGGAACGCCGGATAATTTTCAGAGTCTTGCCTGGTCACTCGTTTCCTTCCTTCTTAACAGTGGAAAGCGCGATTACCTGCGAACCGTAACAGACAGCTTTATGCTCCTTTTGGATACCAGAACCGCGGAAGAAAACGCCGTGGAGGTGATGGAACGGATATACCTCTGGAATAATATGGACGACTTAGCGGCGGATTACCGGGCGTATCTTGCTTCGCGGAAATCCTTTAGCGAACTTCTTGCGGAAGGGCAGCAGGCTTATGCGGCGGGGGATCCGAAAAAGGCCGAAAGCGCTTTCCGCAGCGCCCTTGAACAGCGGCCCAGCCATTACGCGCCCTGGTACTACCTGGGACTGTTAGCCTATGACGCGAATGATCCCGATTCCGCCGAGCAGCACTATCGCTCCAGCATACGCTACGGCGCGGACCTGGCCCTGGTCCTGTATGCGATGGGCCTAAACGCCGCAACCGCGGGCAGGTACAGCGAGGCAAAAGAATTCCTGCGCCAGGCCGCCGAAACTTCCCCGGACCGTTACCGGGAAAAGGCGCAGGACCTGATTGCACAGTTGCCGGAATAGCGGGCTGTACGTATACTGGAGTTGTTCGGAAACCAACCGGGTTTCCGAACAAGTCCACTGTGCAAGGAGGCGCCTATGAGTGGGGATATACAGGTCCGGTTTACAAAGGGCCGGGGAAGTACAGCGGAAGAAACCGTAAACTGCCCCTACGGAACAATGGCGGATTCATTGGTTTCCCATTTTGGGATTGCCGAATCCGCCATTGCGGCGGTTAGGGTGAACAACGAGATACGGCCCCTAAAAACCCGGCTGGCAGTGAACGCTGTGCTGGAGCCGGTGCCGCTTGATTCACCGGAAGGGGCCATGATTTACCGCCGCTCCCTTGCCTTTCTCCTTGCCATTGCCGCCCGCAATCTTTTTCCCGACCGCAGCCTGTATGTAGGCCATTCGCTGGGCAACAGCTACTACTACACCTTTAGTTCCGGCAAAGAGCCGGGCAAGCCGGAAACCGCCGCCCTTTCGCGGGAAATGAACGCGCTGGTAAAAGAGGACCTTCCCATCACTTTTAAATACCTGGCGTACCAGGAAGCCCTTGAAGTGTTCAAAAAAAATCAACAGACCGATACGGTGCTGCTGCTGGATCAGCGCAGCACTTCCCGGATAAAAGTCAATGAATGCCGGGACTATGTTGATATTTACGTTGAGCCTTTGGTTCCCCGTACCGGCCTCCTTGCCGATTTTGAACTGATGCGTTACCAGGAAGGCTTTCTGCTTCGATTCCCCGGCATCGGCAAGAAAAAAACCATAGACCCCTTTATGGACGAGCCGAAAATTTTCCAGGTGTACAACGAATACAAAAAATGGGGGCGCATTGTTGAGGTGCGCGTTGTAGGGGAGCTTAACTCACTGGTTGCAAAAAGGACTATCCGCGACTATATCAGAATCGCCGAGGCGCACCAGACCCGAAAACTGGCTGAGATAGCCGAAGAAATATACAAAAAGAAAGATACCCTTAGAATGGTACTGCTTGCGGGGCCTTCCAGCTCCGGTAAAACCACCAGCGCCAAACGGCTTTCTATAGAACTGATGGTGATGGGGATCAAGCCTATAGCCATCAGCCTGGACGATTACTATGTAGGAACCGAGCGTACTCCCAAAGACGAAAAGGGCGATCCCGACTACGAGTGCCTTGACGCCCTGGATATTCCCTTTCTGAACGAAACGCTTTTGGCCCTGTACCGGGGCGAGGAAATAACCCTGCCGGTCTACGATTTTAAAACCGGATCACGGAAAGCGGGCGGCGGAAAAAAAATTCGGCTGGACCGCCGCACCGTGTTGATTGTCGAAGGCATCCATGCCCTCAACGACGCCCTTACCCCCAGCATTGCGCGGGATACCAAGTTTAAAGTATATGTCTCGGCGCTTACCCAGCTTAACCTTGACGATCACAACCGCATCCCTACCAGTGACAACCGGCTGCTGCGGCGCATGGTACGCGACAACCAGTTCCGCAGCAAAAGCGCCGCCGATACGATCAAAATGTGGCCCGGCGTACAGGCGGGCGAGCGCAAGCACATTTTCCCCTTTCAAAATACCGCCGACGCCGCCTTTAATTCCGCCCTGGACTACGAACTTTCCGTGCTAAAATACTACGCCGACCCCTTGCTGCGGGCAGTAAAGCCCCACATGCATGAATACGCCGAAGCGGTGCGGCTGCTTTCGTTTCTTGAAAACTTCGCGCCTGTTCCACCCCAGTATGTGCCGGGAACAAGTATTCTGCGGGAGTTCATAGGCGAATCTGAGTTTAAATATTAGTGTGGGGAGTAGGGACACGGCCTGGGGCAGTTCTGATTTTCCTATTGACAAGCCGGGAACAATTCCCCATAATAACCCAAGGCTAAAAAATTTACGCCGTTGGCGGATATAGCCCAAAATACCAGGGGCCGCAGGGCTTTGCCCGGCCCCAAACCGCCGCCTTTGCGCGGCGGCGTACAAACCCAGGCCCAAAAGGGCAAAAAAGTGAGGAAGCAGTATGAAGCAAAAAACCAGTCTTGCGGGCGGTAATGGCCCATGTAAAACTTACCCCCCCCCCCCCCCCCCCATATTTAACCGCTAAATTCAGTACCAAAATTTACGTTTTTGGCCTTGTCCTGGCCTTTTTGGGCTTTGCCCTTGGCTCGTGTCAACAGCCGTCCAATGCCGCAGGCCCTGAATCCGGCGGTATTATTGGTAAAGCGCTGTATTCTGGCGGTCAATCCCATGCCAATATCGCCGTTAGCCTGGAAAAAACAGACGGCTTGCGTTCACTAGCGGTTGCTTCCGCTGCCCGAACCGGCGCGCCCACAGCCCGGACCCTTGCAGCCTCGGTACTTACCAAAGAAGACGGTTCCTACCAGTTTTCCAATATAAGCCCCGGCGTGTATACCGTCTATGCGGTTTCCAAAGATTCCAAAGAAAAGGCCGTAGCCGTTAACGTTAC
>JAITHQ010000181.1 GCA_031279925.1 Treponema sp.
GGCAGCCCCTGGGTGTCAACAACGATATGCCGTTTAATTCCAGACACTTTTTTACCCGCGTCATACCCTTTTATTCCCGCCGTATCGGCGTTTTGGACGCTTTGCGCGTCAATGATACCGAACGTCGTTTTATCTTTCCGTAAATCTTCGTTGCGTAACATCGTCACCATTTTTTTTTAAGACCCCGGAGAGTACCGTGGCGCCGTCCCCCCGGACTTTTGACCATCCGTCATAGTACTCGCGGACCAAGCCCCGTTTGGGAAAATCGGCGGGCAGCATCCGCCATGGGCAGCCGCTTTGTATCAAGTACACTATCGCACAAAAAATATCATAGAGGTCTTTTTTCCTCGGCTTGGTTTTTTTCTTCGCCTGTTCTAAGTCGCCCCGAATAATCTCAAATGCTTCACGGCTTATATCGCTCGGATAGTTGTGCATTTTCCCCCTCCCTCAGAGATTATTATCTGCTTATTAAGAGATTTTCGGGCTCTTTTTGAGCCTGCAAGGTAGAATTTTGAACAGGCTCTTACTGACGAGGTTCATTCTGTAAGCAAATTATGCTATTGTAAGACTTACTGCTATGTATTCCAGGCATGACAAAAATTCAACCGCTCCAGGAGGCGGAACATTCAACCCAGCCGCGAATCAAATACCCCGCCATGAAGGACAGGGTATGACGTTCTCCCGGAGTGGTGGCGCCCAGGGGTTAAATACCTTTTTAACCGCCATGAAGGGCGGGGCATTAAATCCCTTCGGCATGAATAAAAAAATCGCCTTTTTTGTTTTGGGCTTTGCCGCCCTTATTACCCTGGGAATTTTTGCCTATACTTTGCTGGAAATATATCCCCGCAAGCAGCCTGTTTTTCCTACAAGAGAGGCAATCGCCAATCCTTACCTTGCCCTTGACCGGTGGCTTTCCGAAACAGGCCGTCCGGTGCGTATTGAAAGACGCTCTTCGGTTTCGGACATTGCCTTTGGCGCGGAAAAGGCTGTTGTTGTGTACGCTTCTCTGTGCGACTGGGAAGATTCTCTTACAATGCTTTTGCCCTGGATTCAGCAGGGCGGTTTTTTGTATATCGCCCTGGAAGATTCTTTTTATGATGAAAACCTTGCGGAGTTTCTTGCCTGTTTTGGATTTTCCGCCGCTGGTGATAGTGACGATGACAGGGCAGGCGGCGGGGCGGAAGATGACGATAAGCCGGAATCACCGGTAGAAGAAACGCCTGTTCCCGATTTTGACAGCGATATTGCGCTTGCGGTAACAGAAGCAGCAAACAGCGCCGCCGGCATTGAGGTATTAAAAGACAGGTATGGCGTGATACGGCTGGCCCGCGCTGCGTTGGGGGCTGGCGGTCTGGCCCTTGGCGGCAAACCGTATTTTATGTTTACCGGTTATCTTAACAGGGATATTAATGCCCGCCTTGCATGGGATTTAACCGGAGCACGGGCAAAAGACGCCGGAGTTCTTTTTGTCCGGGGCAAAAGCGGCGGAAGGGGCCTGCTTGGAAACATAGCGGACAGAGGCAATATTATTCCCCTTGCCGTATCTGTTGCTATTCTTGTTGTTATTGGTTTCTGGATGGTTATTCCCGTTTTTGGCCTGGTATTCTATGGCAGGCAGCCAAAAGCCAAACCCATACAGGAACGGTTTCTTGCCGAGATTAGTTTCCTTAAAAAATACGGCGCACTGGAATATTATCTGCAAGTGTATCTGCATGAATTACAATTAAAGCCGGACAGCATAAAAAAAGAAAGCGGGCTTGCGGAAATTGAACAGGCCCTGCAAGGCAGGCGTGGCTTAAAATACCGGGACTTGATCAAGAGCCTAAAAAAACTTGAATCCAAAATGGAGCGTTTATAATGCAAAACGAAATTCCAAGCGCGGAATATGCCGCAAAAAAACTACAAGAGGTAAAAGACGAAATTGCCAAAGCCTTTATTGGCCAGCGGGTATTGGTGGATCACTCCCTTATCACCCTGATCGCCGGGGGGCATCTTCTGGTTGAGGGAGCGCCCGGCCTTGGCAAAACGCTGCTGGTCCGCGCCCTGGCAAAGGCGATTGGCGGCGATTCAAAGCGTCTTCAGTTTACGCCAGACCTTATGCCCAGCGATATTACCGGTAACATTATGCTTGAAATTAACACTGGAAAATTTACTACCCGCAAGGGCCCTGTTTTTACCAATCTGTTTATTGCCGATGAAATAAACCGGGCCCCGGCAAAAACCCAGGCCGCGCTGTTCGAGGCAATGCAGGAATTTCAGGTAAGCCTTGATGGCGAAAGCCACGCCCTGCCGGACCCTTTTATGGTTTTGGCCACCGAAAACCCCTTTGAACACGAAGGCACCTATCCCCTGCCGGACGCGCAGAAGGATCGCTTTTTAATGAAGATAATAGCCGCTTATCCCCCGCTGGAGGAAGAAAAGGCAATGGTAACGATGGTGCTTGCAGGTGGAACCGGCGCGGAACTCTCCATTGCCGCTGTAAATACCGTGCTTAAAGAAGGCGAGTTCATCTCCCTTAAAAATTCCGCCGCAGCCCTGCGCGTTGACCCCCTGGTAATTGATTACGCAGTACGCCTTACAAAGGCAAGCAGAGAAACGCCCGCAGTCCAGGCGGGGGCCGGCCCGAGGGGCAGCCTTGCACTAATCCGCTGCGCCCGTGCCCGCGCCCTGCTTTTTGGACGGGATTTTGTGTTGCCCGATGACGTTAAAGCCTTGGCGGTTCCGGCCCTTGCCCACCGGCTTACCCTCTCGGCGGAAAGCGAACTTGAAGGACTAAGCGCTGCGCAGATAATAGAATCGCTGCTGGCAAAAACAGAAGCGCCGCGCGGCTTTTCGTCCAGGGAGGGCGGCATAGCAGCGGAAGGTTCACCAATAAAATGAAACCAGGCGGAACCCTTTTTATCGCTGCCCTTTTGTACCTTGTCCTGGGCTGCGGGGCGTTTTTTTCGCAGCCGCTGTTTTTGGTTTGGTTTCTTGCCGGGGCGGGCCTGTTTCCATTTATTGCCGCCGACGCCCTGGTCCTTTTTTTTCTCTGCGACCGCCTGGAGTCGAAGCGGGAAATTCCCTTTTCGCTGGCCCAGGGCGAAGCCGTGCGGGTTAAACTGTATATCCGCAGGGCAGGCAGCAGATCGCTCCTGCCCTTTAGCATAAAGCTCTACGATCTTTACCCCGAATCGATGAAGAGCTGCCCCGTCAATACCTTTCCCGCAGCGCTGAACCGGAAACTGTTTACAGAATCAGGCGCCCTTGTTTTTGAATATACCCTGCTGCCCCAGGAACGCGGCTTCTGGATTTTTTCCGGCCTGGACCTGTTGTTAAGTTCCCCCCTGCGCTGCTGGCGTCTTCGAGTTACACATAACACAGCAAGCTCCGGCAAAACGTATCCCGATTTTAAAAAACTTGCCCGCGGTCAGGAACTGCGCGGTTTTCTGGAAAGGGGTGAACTTCGGGAGATACGCAGGCGCGGGCAGGGAATGGAGTTTGAAAGGCTGCGGGATTATCAGGAAGGCGATTCCATCCGTTCAATTGACTGGCGGGCCACCAGCCGCAACCGCCGCGTAGACGGCAGGCCAAAACTTATTGTAAGGGACTACCAGGAAGAGCAGGATCAGCAGGTGCTGTTTATAATCGATTCTGGCTACCGCCTGCCGGATTTTCAGTTCGACAGCGCCCTTAACGCCATGCTGCTGCTTTCGTATGTAGCGCTTAAGCACGGCGATTCCGTAGCCGCCGCCAGTTTTGGCGCGGCTGACCGGTGGATACCTCCCCGCAAGGGGATAAGCGCCCTTACCGGCTTAATGAACGGTTTTTACGATCTGCACAGCGCCCCGGTTCCGTCATCTCCCTTTTCCTCTCTGGAAAACGCCCTTGCCCGCCTGCACCGCCGCACCTTCATCATATTGATAAGCAATTTCCGCGAAGAAGACGGCGAGTGCCTGGCCTGGATTCTTCCCCGCATCCAGCGGCGGCATTTGCTTCTTTTGGTAAGTTTCCGCGAACTCGATGCGGAAGCCCTGGCCTTTCCTGCCGCACCGGGCACGGCGGCGGAAACGCTGGAAACCGCCGCCGCTTTTGCCTATCTTGCTTCCCGCAGACGGCTGTACCAAAAGTGGGAACACTTCGGCCTTTTAACGCTGGAAACCACAGCGGAGCATATTTCCTCCGCATTGATCAACCGTTACCTTGGCCTAAAAAGGTCCGGGCGATTGTAGGAATGGGGAGAATGGGGAGAATGGGAAAGTTATGCGAAATTTGGGCCTAAAGTTTGTATAAAATAAAAGATTCAGAAGAAAGCAATTATGGATTATTGGAAATACTAAAAAAACATATAGAATAGGCCCCAACTTTGCATAACAGGTCTAATACGCTTTTTTCAAGTCCGTATCGTAAATCATTATAACATAACGAATTATGATACGCTGTTTTTCGTGGGTCAAAAAGCGGGGCTAACCTCTCTCATACCACATTGTGACTATACCA
>JAITHQ010000228.1 GCA_031279925.1 Treponema sp.
GCGCCGGAGCGCGAAGGCGGCCCTGAATGAGCAAACACGAAGTTTGCGAATGAAGGGTGACTCCCCCAGTAAATCTAAGGGGCGCAGCCCCTTGGGGAGTCGAACCGGAGCGCTCCCGAAAAATGCCAAGGCGTAGCCTTGGAATAGGCAATGCGGCGCATGGATGCGCCGGAGCGCGAAGGCGGCCCTGAATGAGCAAACACGAAGTTTGCGAATGAAGAGCGACTCCCCCAGGAGATGCGAAACAAGAAGGCCCCCAAAGGGGCCTTTTTCTTTCATGGAGTTTCGCCTTGCGAAACTCCGCCAGTAATCTAAGGGGCGCAGCCCCTTGGGGAGTCGAACCGGAGCGCTCCTTGAAAAATGCCAAGGCGCAGCCTTGGAATAGATATACCGGCGCATGGACGCGCCGGGAGCGCGAAGGCGGAGCCACCAGGAGATGATAACGTAATTCATTATGTAGTAAGAAATTAGACAGCTACCGGAAAACCGGCGCTTATTTCAATCTTCACAACTGTTAGTCAGGGTGTTAGTAAACACCCTGCGGGGGAGAACGAAATGCGCCGATACTACTTATTCAGCCGAAAAGTCATCTGCTATGCGGAACTTGTGACCCAGGCGGGGATCAAGTTAAGTCCAAAATCCACGAAGACCAGAACGGCCATAAGCATAGATACAAATCGCGGGCTTGTCCAGATTGCGGACTGTTTTTCCAGCAATGACGCGGGGCCTTTGCCAATGCGCACGGAACCTGATTACGCCTGGGGGCTACCGTTTTTCTCCTGTGGCAGTGTCTGTCCACACCGCCGGTTATGGTATAGGCAGTCCTTAGAGCCTGTTCAAATTGTGGATTTTTACGGTCAAGAAACCGCAAAAATCCCGATTTTCGGGCTCTGCGAACATTCGGTTCGATGGAGCCTGCAAGGTAGAATTTTGGCGTTTGCAACGCCAAAATTCCAGATTTTGAACAGGCTCTTACCCCTTTTCCTTGCTTTTATGCAAGGTTTCGGCAAGTTCCCGTATCTGTTTTACGATATATTCCCTGAAAAGCGGGTCAAGTTCATTAAAAATCTCTAAAAGCTGCTCTAATTGAATGTCCGCCGCCTTATCACTGAACATTTCTCCCTTGCCTGTTGTCAAAAATTCTTTTGAAACGCCGTATTGAGCGCATATCAACGCGATAATACGGTCATTTATAGGGCGGTTTCCCTTTTCCATCTGCGCGTAATACGACTGGCTTACATAGATTCCTTGACAAAAGCCCTTTTGGGTAAGCCCTAACGCTTCTCTCACGGCAATAAATCTGTCCTGAATTTTTGCAATCATGGCGTATTCCTTATCAATACGATACATTAAGCTTTCCAAAAAAGCAACATTTTTCTCAAATTTATTACAAAAGAATGAAAAACCTCTTGACAATGGTCTATGCGATATTTTACGATTACATAGACCATTCAAAAGGATAGTGAAAATGGACGGAGTAGATAAAGGAGTATCTTACTATTTTGAGAAGAATTTTAAGGATTTGCCCATGAAAAACCGGGTAAAACTGATAAAGACGGCTAAAAGCCTTTTGGAAACCCAAAAGGCAAGCAAGGAAAACGCCTCGTTTGCCGACGGCCCCATTTCACTGGCGGGCGGAGATCCCAACAGTATGATGAAGGTCAAGGAGTGAATAAAGTGAAAAAACGCTTTTCCGGTAAGCCCTTTTTGCCGTTGTTTTTAGTGTTTGCGGCCGGCGTAACCGTACTTGAAGGCTGCGGCGGGGGGCGCGTTTTTACCGGAGTACGGGAATCCCCCCCTGAAGCGAACGATACGGCGGCGGCCCCGCAGGTGCATCTGTTTTACGACAAAACCGAATCAATGGGAGGTTTCACCATTGGCGGCGACAATTCCAATTATGTTAAGACCCTCATGGGCCTGTGGGATGCGGTAACGGATACGGCAAGCGGCGGGGAACTGATGTTCTATGAGTATGGAGACTTAAAAATCCAGCTTGTAGACCCCTCTATTGTACAGCGGGTGCAGCAGGAAGCCTGGCGTCCCGCCTTCTACGGCGACAGGGATTATAGCAGGGGGACCGAGATACGAAAAAATGACGAGAAGCCCTTTCAGTCGATGGTTGAATATACCGGTGTATTAATGGAAGAAAACCGGGGTATGAAACAGCTCTATGCCGCAGTTACCGATCTCTATGAACCCGCCGGTAATTACCGTGCTTTCAGCGATTTTTTTGCCCGTGCCTTTGCCAACGGCCTTTCCGGCGCGTTGTTCGCGGTTGATACCGCGTTCCGGGGGAATATACACCGCCTCGATCCGGTTCGTCCCAATGTCAGTATATGGTCCCAGGGAGAATCGGTCTTCTTCGTCTTTGCGGCCGGTTCGCCGGATCTTATGGCAGCGTTTTACGAAAAGCTGCGGGAAGAGCTGGGAAACCGCTCCCTCTCGTCCCCGCTGAACAGCGTACTTTTTATGAGCGAGTCTGGTAAACAAATCAAAGAAAACAAAGAAAGCCGGCTCTGGAAGCCCGATGCCGTGGTAGTGGCGCAGAATGAGCAGCGGTTTAATAGGGAAGAAAACCTTTTCGCCAGGGTTAATCTGCGTCCTCCCCGCTCTACCCGGGAACTTGGCCTTTTTGAGTGGGCACCGGTCGAAAAGGGCTATGCCCAGGAAGCGGCTGAGGTAGAAGTCTACAATATGCTTGGCAAAACCGGCTCGCGCTATTTTGCCGGAATTTCTGGCGTCATTACCGATCGGGATGCTTTTGAGTATGGTATCGAGGTATATCCGGCGTATACCGCCGCCAGGGGCGCAAAAGTAAAACCCGGCGAGCTTTCGGCGTTTAGTTCTCCCGGTTCTTCCAAGGCAAATCTGTTTAGCGGACAGATATTTAGTGATAGCGATGTCCCCGAGGAACTAAAAAACCAAAGTTCATCCAGCCGTCTCTTTTTCTCGCTGGACATCGAGAGCGGTTCTCTTGAAAGCGGCATCTGGCGGCTTGATTACCGCTTGGTCCCGGGTGCCAAAGTTCCCGCGTGGGTTACGGAAAAAAACACCCCAAACCGGGCCGATCTGAGCGGCAATCCCCATGGAAAAGTGCTTAACCTGGAACCGATGTACAAGAACATTGCCGCGGCCTTTAATGAGGCGCTCGATGATACGCAGCGGGGCATCTGGGTTGATACCATCTATTTGGTAAAACGCTGACGCCGCAATTTTTGAAAGGATGGTTTTTGGAAATGAAAGAAAGAAATAATCCGGACAGCCGGATAAACATCATCATCGCGCTGGTGTTTATACTGCTGGTTTGCCTATTAAGCGGCTGCCGGAGGAGAGAAAGAAAGCTGGACGCGGCAAAAGTGCCGTTCCCCGATACTATTACCACGGGAGCGGAACTGGTAAATGCCCTTGACAGCGTTATAGATGTTGTTCCCGGGCTCATACGGCAATCAAACAATGGAGACGCGGAATCGGGCAAAAAGATAGACCAAATCGTTGATGTCCTCTCAAGGGTTGATTATGAGCATCTGGATTTGACAGCATCCCAGAAATTGGGGCTTGTTTCCATGTCTGGAAAAGCATTGCCAATATTGAAAGAAATAATGTCTGATAGTATGTTATCAGGATTGCTTTCGATGTTTTAAATTTTTAAGGAGTTATCATTAACACTTCGTGTTAATGTTCGATAATACCGCCGCTCACGCGGCTTATAAAGGGGCTGAATATGTTTGGAACGTTTATTAAACAGTCGATCAAGGCTTTGCCGTTTGTGGTGCTGTTCCCGCTGGTAACTTATGTGCTTTCGCGGTTTCTCTTTGAGGACTATCTGTACAGTTCGGCGGTGAACGATTTGTTTATCGGGTTCTACCTTAATTATGGGATGATAGGGTTTGTTATCGCCCTGGTGATAAATCCCATGCTGGTTTTATTACTGCCGGCGTTGGCCGGCGGGCTTGATCCGGCAAAAAAACGCGGTCAGTTTTATACGGGTTTTTTTACAGACATCGCGTTCATGCTGCTGATCCCCATCGTCCTGTTTTTCATGTTTGCGCTGGACGGGCTTACGATCACCTTGCTTATCGGCCTTCACGCGCTCTGCTTCCCGGTTCCCTTTGTTTTAGGGGCATTGTTTGTCTCTCCGGCATACCGGCGGGCATTTTGGTTTACCCAGCGTTAACACACGAAATAAGGAGAATGAAAAAATGGCAAAACTGCATATTGTTGGCATTGGCGGGACGGGGCACAAGGTGCTTCAGTCGGCGATACACCTGGCGGCCTGCGGGGCGTTTAAGGGGAAAGTGGGAACCCATGAAATAAGCGAAGTCCGGGTTATGACCATAGACGCGGATGATTCAAACGGGAATCTTAACCTGACGCAAAAGACCCTGGAGGCATACCAGGCGTTTAAAAGCGCGATTTCTGGCGGCGAATTCGGCCTTGCGGATATTGCCGCGGGGAAGACCCTCAATATGCGCCTGTACGACGGCGAAAAAGACAGCATCAACAAGACCTTTAACATTGCCAAATTCTCCGGACGCGGCGAAGATGCGCTGCTCCGCTTTTTATACACCGACGCGGAAATTGACGCGGAGTTTAACCAGGGCTTTTACGGGCATACCTCAATAGGCACCCTTATTGTGGAAAATATGTTCAACGATGAAAAATCAGGATGGAAAGATTTTGAGTCGAGCATAACCGATGGTGATTTTGTCGTTGTTACCGGCTCGATTTTTGGCGGCACCGGCGCGTCGGCTATTCCCGTAGCCCTGCAAAACCTGTCTGCCCTTAAAGAGAAAAAATCTTTTAACCTTGCCGCCATTATGCTTACCCCCTATTTCAACGCGGTTGGCGACATACAGGAAGCGGGACAACTCCAGCCGGATTCAAGCAAATTTCAGGTAAAAGCGAAGGCGGGGCTGTACTATTACCGCTTGCAGAACCGCTATAAGCTGACAGACGCGCTCTATATCATTGGCGAACCGGAATCGAATTATTCCAACGAAGCCGCCTCGCGGGGATCGTTAAAACAGCTCAACAAGGCGCACCCCATGGAACTTTTTGCCGCGACGGGTATATTTGATTTTATCGTCGAATCGAAGGACCGCACGGGGAAAAACGGGATTATCACCGCCGACCGGGATAAGACGAAGGAGGGGGACTATTGTTATACTTGGGGTATGCTGCAAAAGGCGGGGCAGAATTTCCCCTCCGCCATGCAGAACTTTTTGCGCATAGCGATCTTTTATAACAAGATGCTTTACAACGATATAAAGAACCAGAACGGACCGGGGGTATGGCAGAGTTTGTACGAAAAGAAATCATCGGACGAAAAATCCCCGGATAAGGGAAAACTCTGTGACCTGCGGGATGCCAGCAATAACCTGCTCTTCGAGAATATCTACGGCTATCTCAGGCTGTTTGTCGATTGGATGTACGACCTGCACAAAAAGAATCTTATAGATATTGATAAGAATCCTGATGCATGGGAACCGGATACGCGGGTACGCTTTTTTAACACCGGCGGCCACGATGATGGGGACCTGTTTAACAATAAACCGGTAACCAATTATGCCCTGCCCGGTTTTGACGATCTGGTGTACAACGAGCGGGACGCGCGAAAACCGGAATGGATTTATGCCATGCTCTGCGAGAAGCTCCCCGCGAGGAACAAAAGCCAAAAAGGGGGGCCGTTTGCCGCCCTTTTTGACAGCCTCTTTGAACTCATCAAAGCGCCGCAAAAGAAGGGGGCTTTTGACAAAACGAGCGGCCCGGAAAAGATAGATTACGATTCGGTCTTCTATTTTTCCCAGGAGAATAATGTTACTCCCCAGCGGGGAAACGCCGGGGCTAACAAGTTGTGGACATCAGCCGATTCGAAGCTGCTGTTCGATATTGCCGACGGGCTGCCCAATACGACGGGCAAGAACTTTACCCGCAACGATATGTCGATCCCTTCTCCCTGGTCTATCTTTATTATGAATGAACTTGCCTTAACCGAAGAAAAGTTCAAGCAGATTAATAAAAACGCCTTCAACCAGTGGTGCGGCATTCTTGCTCTTGTCGCGCTGCGTAAACTCAACGGCTATGACGATTTACAATTGGAATCTCTGAACTATGCCGATGAAACGGACGCGTTTATTACGACCGCCCGTAATACGTGTACCCCGCAAAGTTTCATATTCGGCGATCTAAAAAATCAGGACTGGACGAAATGCGTCAGGGTTTCGCTGAACGGTAAAACCCTCGCGTTTTTGGCGAATAATACGCTGGTGTGTCCGGCGTACACATTAGAAGATACCAAAATCGTGCTTAACAAAATGGCCCCGACGATTGTAAACGCGGAAGGGGAATTCCTTCCGCCGGAAAATTATTTTTCCAGCACTTCCAGCCCGAAAAATCTCAAGGCAAAACACGGACTGCGTCTTTTTCTCGAAGACTTACAAAAGGCGCTTACCGAGGCGGTCAACGACTCAAACGGTAAACTTATCGAAAAGCTCCAAAAGCATACCGATACTTTTTTGGCTGCCTTGGGCGGTGATAAGATTACCCCTATCCCGTCTATCAATATTACGGCTTACAAAAAAATTACGAGCGTAGAAACGCTGTTTGACCGGCTTTGTCCCGAGGATCACGGGCCGAAGGAAGAATCGCCCTTTATGCTTGACGGTATGCTTGCCGAAGCAAAAGAGAAGGTTGTGCTTATCGGCGATAATATCTGCGAGATAAGCTGGACAAGTCCCGACGCGGCGGAAATTCATATCACCGATCAGCTTTTGTACAACAAGGTTGACGCCGCAAATATTCCCGGCTTGCACGGTCAGGTTAAAAACAACATCCGTTTAGTCTGGGACGATAAACTCCTCGCCGATTCAATGGTAATGATAACCAGAGGAGATGCCCCGGTTTTTGAACAGGTTCTGTCAAACCCAAGCCTTCCCGCCGAATATGAAATTATCTGGCCGGTATACGCGGACCTCGCAAAGTGGTTCAGCATGGAAGCGCTGAACCGTATGCTCTCCGTTAGCATGACAAGGGATACCGTAACGGTTACGCTTACCCTGAAAGTAAAGGGGAGCTACGGCAACGGCAGGCATATTGTCCAGAAAAAATACCGTGTCGTTGTTGACGAAACGATGGCTCCCGGAGCGCGAGATGGTGTCTGTATAATATTTGAAAAGAACCGCCTGCCCTTCTGGGCGGTATGGCCCTACGCGCAGGTACTCAATAACCAAAAGGCAAACTCCTGGAAGCGGTATAACTTCTTTTGTATTGATCGTGAATACCGGAATACTCCGGTTTTCGGGATGGAACCGTTCTTTGAAGGCGGTGAAGATCAGACTGGGGCCAAACAAAATTTGGACAGCGTAAGCGAACCCGGTGTTTCTGATGTATCGTACCGGCGTTACGAAAAACTTCCCGCAGGGTTTATGGTACACGAAAAAACGGACGCAGATCAGGTGTACTGGGGTATGGTGCTTCTGGCGCCGCCGGAAGTTGTACCCTATGGCGGTGATGAATGGAATATCGGCGTTGACTTTGGCACTACATCGACCACCGCTTTCTACAGTACAAACGGTTCGGTGCCGCAGTCGATCAGACTGCTTACCGAATATGAATGGATACCGGGAAAAGAAAAGCCCATAACGCAAAACGCCGTTGAAATCGATAGAAAGATACTCTGTAACTCGGATACGGCAAGCGTGAATGAAATGGAAAAATATTTCATTGACAAGCAGTGTTTCAATCAAAACGGCTGGATTACCGCATGGGAAGTTATGGACACGGTGAGTGACGATACCCATGAAACAATATTCAGGGACGGACGCATATTCTGGCATAACCACGAGAATTTCAAAGACCTGAACGCCAGAGAACCACGGCGGAAAAACCTGAAAACCAACATAAAATGGGAAACGACCTCTCAATACAGCGGCAAGTATTTGAATCAGCTTTTGACGCAGATTGTGTACCACGCGGCAAAAAGAGGAGCTCGTAAAATCAACTGGTTCTTTTCGTATCCAACAGCTTTTGGGTTTCATCACCTTGCTGAGTTCAGCGAAATGCTTGGAAGTCTTCTTGATGGTCTTAGGCAAGAGACGGGTATTGAGCAGGTCTTTAACGGGCAGGACAGTATGCTTCCTGAAAGCATGGCGGCGGCTTACTACTTTAGAAAAAAGGATGAGCGTCAAGGGGTGTTTTTGTGCGTTGATATAGGCGGCGGCACCAGCGATATTTCGCTTTGGATTAAAAAAGAATATGCCTTCCAAAGCTCGATCCGGTTTGCTTCGCGGGATATGTTTGTAGAACCCTTAAAACTTTTACTTAAGCAGGATTCGGTAATGCACACGGTACGGACGCCAAATCCCGCCGATGGCATTAATACGATGCTTGAGTTTGGCAGAGATGACGCGAGCCTTTCGGATGAACGGATAAAGTCGATTATCGAAGTAGCGCTTGTTGAGTATCTTCCCGATTTTAAGAAGCGTCTGAACAGCCTTGCTGGCCAGGACCTTGCCGCGTATAAAAACTTTAGATACCGGGTACTCATCGCCTATTCCGGCCTTGTGTATTACCTTGCCGGTATTATCGCGCAGCTCTGTATCGAGGAAAAAATCGATAAGGATACGACCAAAATCGTATTGGGGCTTTCCGGCAAAGGGGCGAAAATGACGGACTGGATTAACGCCTATACCCAGCTTATCTATGGCGCGGCCCAAACGCTTATCAAGGAGAAGACCGGAGGCGTTGAGATAGAACTGCTTGAAAAATTTGAGCCCAAGGCCGCAAAGACCGAAACAGCCACAGGGCTTATTGCCAATTTGGATGGAAGCGGCAAGCTGCCGGACAGACAGGGCGAAGCGAATTCTAAAATCTTCATGGGCGCTTCGATTGAACTTACGGACGGCAAAACAACAAAAAACCTGAGCGCGGGTGAATCTATCGATCCGTACTCAGATTCGGACAAAGACGGGTTCTATTACCACCTGGAAAACTTGAAGGTGAATTTTACCGGAGAATTGCCCGAAATGGAAGGGTTCATCAATTTCTTTAACAATATAGCGCGGCAGACAAGGGGCGATATCAACCCGATTGATGAAAACTGGTGGGAGCGGCATAAAAAGGACCTGCGGAATCAGTTTAAAACGGTCTTTGAGAACACGCTGGCCGAAAAGCGTTTTGAGGCGCCCTTTATCGTGATGATCCGGGTGTTTCTTATGGAGTACAACAATGATTAAGCTGAATTCCGCCGCTGACCTTGTTACGCTTGCCGCCGCCGCGTTTGCCCTTGCCGGTTTTGCGCTTGCGGTACTTAGCCTGGTTTTGGGGGCAAGAAAGAAAAATCTTGCCGCCCTGAACGCGCGGCTTGATGACTTTGAAAGAGAAAGCAATAAAAATCACACGGCATTGCAGAGCTCGCTTGAGAACTTGAAAACCGCGCTGCGGCGGGAGCAAAGCGAAGCGGCGCCGTGGGTTGATCCGGTTGACGCGCTTAAAAGCCGCGTGGACGCGTTGGAGCGGAATATGCGTAATTCCGATGCTGCCAACAAAACTGCGGCGGAAGTTCTTACGCAGCGCGCCGACGCAGAGGAAGATGCCAGGAAAAAAGAGGAGGAGAACAGGAAAATACGGGAGGACATCAAAAAAGGCGCGCTTGACCCGCTTGAAGTATTTAATTCCTGGGCGGCAAATCCGGCGGCTCCCCTGCCGGAAGCGTTCTATTACCTGCACGGCGAGTTCAGGATTCGCGGAACCCATACGTTCAAGGAATCCGCCGCTCCTTCCCGGTGGATAACCAACCGGGAAGGGAGCAAAAAATACCTGCTGCCAAACCCGAACTTTTTTGACCAGATGACCAACATCAGCGAGCTGTACACCATGAACCGGGCACAGCTTAAGGGGAAGGGGCAGAACAGAATACGGGTAATAAAACCCTGCGAAATGGCTGATAAAGGCTGGATCGATTATCCAGGAGAATTGCAGCATTTGTAAAGCTGCCAGGATGTAACATGAGCGAGCAAGAGGTTCTGACCCATCTCCAGGAGGTAATAAAATTGTACAGGCGCGATTCTTCCGTGCTTAAACAATTGCAGAAAGCGCATCAGGAGTTAAAAAAATATTCCGATGAAAATCTGCGTAAAATCGCGGAACTGCAAACGGAAAACCAGCGTCTACGGAATGTTCCCGCGCCAAAAGCCGTGGAACCTCTGGAACATGAAGAACAGCCGGCGGCGGATATTGATGATTTTAACAAATGGGCGGCCAGTCCCGTTCCCGTGCTGCCTTCCGGCTTTTCCTATACTGAGGGCGAATTCAGGATACGGGCAAAAAACGCCTATAGATTATCGTCCTCAAACGGATCCAAGTGGATTGTAAACACGAAGGGCGGTAAAAAGTATTTGCTGCCAAACCCGCTCTCCTTTGACCAGATGACCAACATCAGCGAGTTATACGCCATGAACAGGGTACATCTCAGGGGGAAGGGGCAGAACAGAATGAGGGTCAAAAAACCCTGCGAAATAGCTGATAACGGCTGGATCGATTATCCGGGAGAATTACAGCTTTTGTAAAGCGGTAACAATTTTGTAACGAAAAAAGGAGTGTGCTATGTCAACATTTGGCATCGTGATATATATTTTGTGGCTGGTGTTTCTTTTTCTTTTGCCCGCGCTGGTTTTTGCCCGTTTCTTGCTGCTGCCGGAAAACCTGGCCCGTCTTGAAGGGCTTGCCGTAGATCCTTATTTTGACCAGGAAAAAAATGTAACGCGCGTCAATACAAACTATGATGAATTTGCGGCGGCGGTCTGCGCCGGCGCCGGTTCTGTTTCAGAAAAGAATTTTTTGGTCAAAATTGTTCATAAATTGAAGCTCCCGGGCAAATTCAATATCCCTCTTGCGATTCTAGGCGTCATGTGCGGGGACGCGCGCATTGGCGTAAAATACCATCCGCATCTGTATCTGGCCCGTTATAAAAACAGTATCCGCCATTTTACCGGTTATGCCGTGCTGGGAAGTTTTCTGCCGGCCCTGGTTTTGTTGTTAAAACCCAACCCGGAAAACCTGTTTAATGTTATGGTGCCGCAGGTCTGCGGCCTTGGCCTCGTGTTCATTCTGTACCTGGTACTGCGTTATCTGTTTGAGGCGTTCGAGACGGTCTTTTATAAAAACTGGTTCGACGGGATTCTCAATTTCGATGTCTTGTCGTTCCAAAAAATACGCCCCCAGGTATTGGATTCACTGGACACGGTTTTTCAACAGAGTATGTGGAAAAATCTTAATGAAGGAAACGATGCCCTTGCCGGGCAAATAGAAAAGTTTCGCCAGTTCCGGGAACAGGGCCAGGAACTTTCCGGTAAAGAAATAGTTGAGACTGCGCGGACAACGACTGCCGGGCTGGAAGAACTCAAGGAAGCGCTGGAAAAAATCTGCGTCAAAGCGGACGAGTCGTTCCAGCGCCTTAATTCAATCGCCAGCCGTAACAGCGTTAACATAAACGTTATTACCGAAAACACGCGCAGCATGATAGACCTAAGAGACCTCCTGCTGGAGTGGCGGAATGGACCCCAGAATACTGAACAAAAAGCCTTGCAAGAAATAACAGAAGCGCTGGTACATTCCATACGGCAGAGTTTTAGAAACATGGAAAACACCGTTGAGATTAACGCCAAAGGATTGAGCGAATCCTTTGAAGGCTTTTTTAACGTTTGCCATAGTCTTAGCGTTCTCCCTACAATCGATGACGAGCAGGCGCTTATCACGGCGCTGCAGGAGCTGAACAGGCATTTACGCGCCGCAGTTAAAGAAACCGGCGGCGAAACAAACAGCGAGGTGTAACCATGACGAATATGGGCGTATTGCTGAATTTATTCTGTATTCTTGTAACCCTTTGCGGATTGACACGGTTGATTATCGGTATCACGAGCGGGGAAAAAAGCCGCGCCGCCCAGTCCGTGATTGCCGCCGTGCTGAAAAAAATCTTTACCTTTGCCAGCCTTCCCTGTCTACTCTTTGGCGCGGCGATTGTTACGGCTGATTTTTTTGCAAATGGCGCGGACATTACAAAACTGGTAATTACCGCCCTGTGCGCGGCGTTGTCAGCCTTTGTAACGTTCGCCCTGAGCATACGGCAAAGCGCCCCCTATTATTCCGGTATCCGGGAGGAGCGGACGGAACACAAAGCCGCGTTTGAATTTGCCGGCGTATGGAACGAAGCGGTAACGGTGAATACGGCGGAACACAGGTCGTTCAGCCGGTTTGCGGCAGATACCGTGTTGCGGCTTAAAGAGGTCTGTAATCAAATAGAAGGCTATATATCCTTCCAAAAAGAACACTGTTCATCCATTCTTGAAAAAAGGCTGGAATGTGAAAATATATTTACCCAGTTGGTGAAAATCGCCAAGGAATGTATCGATTCGTTTTCCAATTTCCAGGCGCGCCTTAATACGGCAAATGACGCGCTCCTGTATTTTGAAAACGACAGCAGCAAATACAGGATAGAAGACCTGCGGTGGTTTATTGAGAATCTCCAGGAACGCACCAATAAGGTTGACGAGCAAATCGAAGGGCTTAAAAACAAACTTCAGGCGGTGGCGCTTGAAACATCAGGTTCAGCATTCCTTGATTTTGCGAGACCCTACTCTTTGATAATTGGCAATTATACTACACGCCTTGAATCCGCGCTGGCTCATATAGAAGAAAAAAACAGGATCAGCGCCAACCTGGAACGGAAAATCAAGATCAGCGCCGAGCTTGAAGAAATTATCACCGTAATAGGCAAGGCGGCCGAGGAATTAAAAAAGGGAATCGACGCTTTCAAGCGCGATGCCGAAGCGAAAATAGAGGCCCTCCGCGAAGAACTTTCGGCGGCGGCGCGGCGGACGGCGGAAGCGGAACGGCGGGCGGAGAGCGCGGAAGCGCAAATGAAGACCCTGGAGAAGACGCAGGCCGGAATAACAACGAAAGGATACGAGGCTTTGCAAAAGAAATACCGCAAGGCTCTCTTGGGCATCGCTGCCGGCGTATTTGCGGTCATTATCACAATTTTTGTTGCCATAGGTCAAAATAATAAGATAAAAGACTTGTATAATTCGGCCTCGTTGAATTATGAACAATTAGAACAGGAATTTAAAACCTTAGAACAGGAATTTGAAAGCTCAAAAACCATTTGGGAGGTACATGCTACATCGCTTAAAATAGGGAATGCCGACAAGAATAATAAATGGATAACAAAACCCGGTGAACCTATAAGCGCGGATGATGTTCGTCTTCTTAACCCGTATCTTACCGTTGATTCGTTACTTTCAGGGAACAGGACTTTTTATATAAAAATAATCGAACCTGACGGCACTATTAACAGCGATCCGGCTGTATCTCCCGAAGGTTACAGCTTTCAACGGGTACGAAACCTTGCCGCCGGAAAAAATCAGGAGATTGATTTGGACGGCTGGGGAAACGGCGATCAGAGTATATATAAGGCGGGGACCTATACCGTCGAAGTCTGGTACGAGGGCGTACGCCTTATCACCGGGAATTTTACGCTGGATTGATGCCGGTTTGATTGCAGCAGCCTCAATCAGGTGTATGAAAACCTGCGATTTTTGAGCAAAAAAAGGGAACGAAGTAGTTATGGAAATTCCCGGCGCTGAGTTACGCCGGGGGCCTTTCGGCCCCTATATACAAATGGGAGTATTACCCGCACTATCAAAAAGAATATCCCGATATTCCGTGCCTTTTGACGATTTCGAGAATGCGACCGTCGGGCTTTGTTCGGTGTGAAATATAAACAGGTCTTTCAACCGGTCAAAAATTGATTTGCTCATACGTCCCCCATTTGCGTGGTGGTAAACTTGACATACACCAAGCCGTCTTCCCGCTGTTACACCGTCCGGGTGTCGTGCCATTGCCGTTCAAGCGCGCAGGTGCCGATTTCGTTGGTTATTATAGTCATTTAATAAAACAGAGCTAAAGGAAAATTAAGAGATACCGATAAATAATAGCGTTTACAGATGCAGTGCATACCTTCGCCCTCAAGCGAATTCCCGCCTGGAAACGGGTATACGTAGACGAAAGCGGCATAAACCATGATCTGTGCCGTGAGAAAGGCCGCTCATTGCGGGGCGTAAAAATCCATGACACCACACGCGGGAGGAAGTTTGGCCGTACCAACGTACGTGGCGGCTGCTTTGAATGGAAACCGCGTAATTGCTTCGTACTGGTATACCGGAACCACCACGGCTAGTATCTTTGAGGATTGGTTCAAAACGCGGCTGTTACCTTGTCTGCGCAAAGGTTCGACGGTGATACTGGATAACGCCCGCTTCCATCGAAAAACGGAACTCATTCCATTGGCGGGAAAAGTCAAGGTACGGCTGCTGTTTCTGCCGCCATATTCGCCTGACTTCAATCCGATAGAGAAAACCTGGGTGAATATGAAGCGGTGGTTACGGGACAATGCCTCGTATTTTCCCGTTCTTCAAGACGCGGTTTACGCCTATTTGCTTTAGCGTTTGTTTGTTAAGGCACTATAAACGTTCCACCGTGTAAGGCATCCGGGCGGAAGCAAACACGCCCATCGCCTTGTCAAAATACGCCTCCGGCAAAAAGCTGGAGGGAATGTCGAAATGCCCACCCCGTCAGTGTAACGTTTTGAGCGCGTAAAAAAGAGAACATCCGGGGTTCCTGCTTGTCGTGGCTATGCCCGATAAAATACCAGTTTCCCCGCTGGCAGATGGCGTGATGCGGGTCGGCGGAGCGTTTCGCATATCCGTCTTCTGGAGCGGGCGGCAGTCAAAGCGGATGGTCCTGAGCGGTTTTGAGGGCGGTAAAAATCCGCTCAAAGGCTTCGGCATCGATACGGCTCTGGTGTTCCGAAACGAAACTGACCTGAGAGCCGAAAAGCGCGATGTCTACCGTTACCCGCTCCGGCAGGGAACGGGCAGTCTTGCCGAATATCCGCCGCAGGTCTTCCGCAATCGGTGTGTTGTCGTACTGCTCCAGCAGACGGTCGAACAGAGCAGCGGCAAACAACTCGCCCTCGGTGAGAACCACGCTTTTAATGAAGAAATTCGGTTCGGTGTAGCAGCAGCCCCGTCTCTGGCAGTCGTATTCGATGGGGGGCTATTCGTCTTGCGAATAACTGGGGAGTTTTGCGTAGCAAAACTCCAACGCAATCCGTTTGCGGATTGCGCGATGTCCCGCTCGATGGTGCGCGGGTTGACTTCCGCCCGCTGAGCCAACTTTTCTATCGAAGGATACCCCCGGCGCATATCGCCTCGTCAAT
The DNA here is from genome assembly GCA_031279925.1 of Treponema sp. Next base: position 15,275 of record JAITHQ010000228.1, read on the forward strand.
CATGAGAACACGGTTTATCCTGACCTTTTCTTCCGCTTCCTGCTCCGTCATCATAGCCCAATGTTACAACTCCCAGACCGACACCTGGCGTCGGTCTGGAAAAGTTTTTCGTTTTCCGGGGAAAATTCCCGGTTTTTTTAAGCCGCCGCTCCGGGAGCAAGCCTTCACTAAACGCCCTTCTGAACATTCCCCCATAGCGGCTTAAATACTATAAATTATAGCACCCGTTGGAAAGTTGGTCAAGAATGCCCGGACAGGTAAGCTTAAAGTTTAGATAATCTGCCTGATATGACGAAAATTCGAGAATTACTGGCTTCCAACATCCGAAAATACCGCCATGCGCGGGGCTGGTCCCAGGCAAAACTGGCCGAGCGGGTAGACACGAGCGTCCATTATGTCGGGATGCTGGAAACCAAGACAAAATACCCCTCCCCGGGATCGAGCGCATCGCCGCCGCTTTCGGCATCGATCCTACAGACCTCTTTCGCGGAGATAGACCCCGGCGAGACGGTGAAATCGCTGAAAAAGGCGGTTTGGGCGGAGGTTGGCGGCGTGGCAGCCGGGCCGGTGGGGGCGCGGATTAGGGAACTGGAAGGGAGCGAGGGGGAGAAGGCAGGGAAAGAAAACTAACCTCTTCTATCCATACGCTTGCTTCCCACAATTATATAAGGTATTTGACTGGTACTTCAGGGAATCGCCGCG
>JAITHQ010000062.1 GCA_031279925.1 Treponema sp.
TGTGGCCGGTTATTGCGCCTGTCGAAATGGCCGCAGGGCAGGCTTAAAATCCTTTAGAGCCTGTTCAAATTGTGGATTTTTGCGGTCAATAGATCGCAAAACTCCCGATTTTCGGGCTCTTTTGGAGCCTGCAAGGTAGAATTTTGGCGCTTGCAACGCCAAAATTCCAGATTTTGAACAGGCTCTAAAGGTTATAATGCTGGGCAAGCCCAGCCAATTTATGCTACTGCCGGGGCGGAACCGATATACCTGCAGTGGTTTGGATAATCGGCTTTATTGTGCCATCATCGTTGTAATACAGGTATTCGATGCACACGGCCCGTCTGCCGATAGCGCCGCTTACCGGCTGGCCGTAAAAATCGTTCAGGGTGAACGGCGCGTCGGTATGATAAATAAAATATGACTGCCCCTTGAATTCAATAATGCTGGGGTGAATGGTGAAACCGCGCGCGGGGCCGGTTAACTGCCCCTTCGATGTCCAGGGGCCGGTAATACTCTCCGCCATAGCATAGGATATCCGCTCACTGCCGGTGTTTGCATTTGTCGGGGTTTTCAGGGTATGGGATGCATATACCAGATAGTACCATTGCCCCCGTTTGTACAGCCAAGGGCCTTCCGTGTAATTATCCAGATGCTGCGTCCAAATAGCACCGCTCATTTGAATCATGTTAGGCGCAAGTTTTGCCATATAGCAGTGCTCGTAGGCAAAGCCATTCGGTTTTACCGCGCCGGTTGTGTTTCCCCAAACCAAATACGGCGTCCCGTCATCGTCCACCCATACGGTGGGGTCAATGTGTTTGCCCCAGTCGTCAATATCATCTGGCATTTCCGTACCGCGAATGACAGGCTCTCCGGTTGCCTTGAACGGCCCTACCGGGCTGCTGCCTACCGCCACCCCTATTGCGCGGGGATCCCCCGCATCCAGACTGGACCTGGTAGTAACATAAAAATAGAATTTACTGCCCCGCTGCACAACCTGGGCCGCCCATGCATCCGCAACGGCAAACTCGGCTTCCTTGCCGCCGGGGGCGGGAATGGGCCGTCCCCACGAAAAATCCCGCCGCGCAAGCACCGGGCCGTGGTATGTCCACTTTTTCATATCCTTGGTGGAAAAGCACAACCAGTCGAACATTTTAAAACTGCCGGTACTGTTACCGGGGTTCTCGTCATGCCCGGTGTACAGATACACCGTGTCACCGACAACGAGCGCAGCCGGGTCTGCGGTAAACACGCCGAATCGCTGGTCAATGGCCGGATTACCCGTAATTTCAAGATGCCACCGTGCCGTAAGCTGCGTGTTTTTGGTGATTGGGGTGTCCCTGGTATACACATCGGCGTAATTATACCATCCGCTGAATTCCCAGCCGTCCCGCGCCGGATCGTTGGGAAAGCTGCCGCCCGGGGTACTGCCCTCCTTTACGGTTATTGCGGGAGGCGGCCCGCCTGCGGCATCGTAATCAAAAGCAAACGTTACGGTATACTCCGCCGGTTCGGGAACCGGCTTAACCGGCGCGGAATTTTCGCCGGTTTGACAGGCGCTCAAAAAAGCGGCGCAAACAATTGACGTTAAAATGCGGATAAAGTCTTTCATATATTCCTCCAAAATTTATATTAGGGATGCGGCGTATCCCCGTTTACTTTCATGAATACAATAATTGCTATTTTCCACAATGTAGAAAAAGCCTATTCTTGTATCAATTCAATACAACTTTTGCAATTTTACGAGGTTTTATGATAATTTTATTGTTAAAGCGAAACTTTTGATTAATGCCTTTTTTGGATGGCTGGTTTTTACCGGTGCTACGGGATTGACCGTTTTTCACTGCCGGGGCTTTGGCCTTTTTCGGCGCTCATCCGCAGCGGGACTGTTATGCGTCACCAACGGCGGCGTTTCCTTGCGGGCACAGTTTATCCACCACACATTCCCCTATCCGCATCCCCAAAAGAAATGAGCTGCCGCCTGTTCATTGCAAAAGACGCTTTTTTTCGCTAGTCTCAAACCATGATCAAGCCGCTGTTTACAGGCGAAAGTTCCCCGCCGGGTTCTTCACTTGTGGAGAAAAGCCGCCGCATCGTTGAACGCTGCCGCCGGGAATTTCCCTGCGAAGCGGATATTCGCTATGCCGAGCCGATGGCGGCCCATACTACATTCAGGGCCGGCGGCCCGGCGGATTGCTGGCTGCGGCCTTTCGGCGAGGGCTTTCCCGCTTTTGCCGTCGCTCTCAAACGGACGGCCCAAAGGGAAGGGGTCCCGTTTTTTACGCTGGGCGGCGGCGCGAATCTTGTAGCGGCGGACCGGGGGGTCCGGGGCATTGTTTTGGACACCAGCGGCTGGACCGGCGTTCAGGCGGCGGAACAGGGCCGCCTGATTTTCCGTTCCGGGACCAGCCTGGACGAAGCGGCGGAAACGGCGGCGGCGGCAGGGCTTTCGGGACTGGAGTTTCTTGCCGGAATGCCCGGCAGTATTGGCGGGGCGGTCTGGATGAACGCCCGCTGCTACGGGCGGGAAATCGCCGATGTATTGCTTGAAACCGAAATCCTTGAAGGGCCGGACTTTGCCCCTATTCCGGAATCCGGCCCGGCTTGCGGCCTGCCGCTGGCCAGGATTCCCCTTGATCGCTCTTCCTTTGGCTACAAAAAAAGCCCCTTCCAAAACCGCAATTGCATTATCCTTTCCGCCGCCTTCGCCCTTGCGCAGGGTGACGAAAGTGAAATACGCGCCACAATGGACGCCTGCCGCCAGGACAGAACGGCAAAGGGCCATTATCGCTATCCTTCCGCCGGATCGGTCTTCAAGAACAACCGCGATTTTGGCAAGCCAGCCGGCCAGATCATCGACGAGCTGGGACTGCGGGGCCTTTGCCGGGGCGGTGCGCAGGTGGCCCCTTATCACGGGAACATCATTGTCAATACAGGCGAGGCAAGCGCATCCGATATCCGCGCCCTTGTGGACGAGGTGGCCGTGCGAGTCAAGGCCGCCGCGGGTTTTGCCCTTGAATGTGAAATCCTCTTTGTAGGGGACTGGTAAAAAGCCTTTTATGGAAGCAAAGATTGTACCGATAATAAAAAAGATGCAGCGAAAAGCCTTTTTTTCGGGACTCTTGGTATTGTCTTGCCTGTTGACTGTCTTTGCGGCGAATCCGCCCAAAAGCGCCGCCCAGGAGGCCAATGCCGCCGGACAGGAAGATTCGGCGGAAGAAGGGGAAGCCCTGCCCAGGCAGTTTCGGGAGATAAGCCTGGGAATGAATCTTGACGATCTTAAAACAAGCCTGCAGGGGGACTCGCTGTTCAATTTCCGGGGAGACCGGGATGTATCTTTCCTCCCCGCCAGGGATCAAAGCCTTGTTGAGACTACCGGCTCTTCATTTATCAGGCGGGCTTTTTTTCAACTGCGGGACGGCGCGCTGTATATCATGGCTTTTTCCCTTAATACTGCCGTGGTGGATCATTATTCGATATTTACCCGCTTTGTGGAAAAATATGGGCAGCCTTCCTACCTTGATCCCAAAGAAGCAGTCTGGGAAACCGAAGATACCCGCATAGCTATCGAGCGTCCCTTAACGGTAAAATACATCGATAAACAGGTCTTTAACGATATAATAGATGAATCTACGCTGATCCAATCCAGCCATGTACGCCAGCGTCAGGAATTTTTGGATGAGTTCTAGTTTGGGCGGAACATTTCTCTTACAGAAAAAAAACAGTCGCTCCAGGGACGCACAGAGACGTTTTGCGCGTTTACCTGTTTTCCGCGCCCTGGGGATATCCGCGTTCTATTATTGCATGGCAATCTGCGCTGTTTTTTCTTCCTGTCCCTCCCGGAAATTTGAAACCGCTAAAATCAGCATTGAGCGGACCGGCGCCGCACCGGTAGCGATACAGGTTGAGCTGGCCCGGACAGCGGAGGAGCGCAGCCAGGGCCTGATGTACCGCAAGGGCCTGCCCGACGGGGAAGGGATGCTCTTTATTTTTGAAAAGGACGATACGCTGTCATTCTGGATGAAGAATACTATTATTCCCCTTTCCATAGCCTTTATCGCATCTGACGGCAGGATCGTTGAAATAAAAGACATGCGGCCTGGCGGCCTTAATTCGGTAAAATCAAGCCGTTCGGTCCGTTATGCGCTGGAAGTTCCCCACGGCTGGTTCGACCGGGCCGGGATAAAAACCGGCGATGTAGTCAAGCTGTAAATGACGCACTGTCGTGTGGAGTTTGTCCCTTACCCTTCTCAATTTACCCGCAAGCCCGATACCCCGCAACTTTTTAACGCCAATCCGGTCTAAAAAACAAATGATCAAATTGGATGAAATGACTCTATCCGGCTTGTGTTTACGCGTCTCGGCCCACTATAAAGACCTTCCCGCTTTTGCGATGTTCCGCGAGGGTAAAATCGGCAGCCTGGTCAGTTACCGTCTTCTGGGCCTGCGCGTGCGGCAAATTGGCCTCTTGCTGGGGCAGTTGGGCGTGGGGGCGGGAGACCGGGTGCTGCTCCTTTCGGAAAATCGCCCCCAGTGGCCGCTTGCCTATTTTGGCATTGCCCTGGCCGGGGCGGTTTCCGTTCCGGCGCTTACCGGCTTTTCGGCGGAGCAGATAGGGCGGATTTCCGGCCACGCCGGCGTTAAGGCGCTCTGCGTCAGCCGCTCTCTTGCGTCAAAAATTGAAAAGCCCGATCCGGCGGCG
>JAITHQ010000199.1 GCA_031279925.1 Treponema sp.
CGCTGTTTGCCGTGTTGCTTGCGCTGTCCGCGCCGGTATGATGAAAGGCGTTTGCGCCTACTCCCTGGAAGGTAAAACCGGGCTTGGCGGTTAGGGTAACAAGGGCCTTATACACCGTGAAGGCGGCGAAATACCCGCCCGCCCCGCCGCCGGACGCGGTCTGCCAGGTAATTGTCCCAGTGAACTGGGTTTGCGCGGGTATGGAAGCCTGCGGGGCGGCTCCGGTAACCGGTTCGGTAATCAGGCCGCTCAGGTCCAGATCGTTCACCGTGGTGTCCTGGCCTTGCGCGGCCGTGGCCGGGAAGGTGATGGTTACGGTCCCGCTGTTCTCCGCGTTCTTTACACTGGCCGCGCCGCGGTATTGAAAAAAGTCCGCGCCTACTCCCTGGAAGGTAAAGCCGGGCTTGGCGGTTAAGGTAACAAGGGCCTTATACGCGGTGGAGGCGGCGAAATACCCGCCCGCCGCATTGCCAGCCAGGTCTTGCCAAACGACCGGGCCGCTATACTGGGCGGTATCGACCGGCGTAGAATCCGGCGGAATATCTTTCACCGGAGCATCCACTAACCCGGTGAGGTTCGCCGCGTTGACCACGGCATATGCGGGGGGCGGGGGCGGCGGGGAGTCTGCCTCCTTGGGACAACCCGTCAGAACCAGGGCGAATGCCAGCGCCAGGCTGGACAGTACCGGTAAAAAAACCTTGCTCTTCTTCATAAGAACTCCTTTGATAAGCGTTTTTTAGCGAGCGGGGCAGGGCTTCCATGCCCCTGCTTTTTAGCCAACCCTATTACAAGATCGTATTTGATAAAAAGTTCCTTAAAGGAATGTTTTATTATGATAATTTCAATAAGGAAGTTTGTCAATATCCCCCCTTCCATTAGGCTTACCGGGAGGGCTATGACAAGTTTACGGGCATTATTGGCTCATAATATGAAGGAGCATCGGCGAAATTTGGGCATTACCCAGGCGCGGTTGGCTGAAAGGGTCAACACATCAACCCATTACATAGGGCAAATTGAGCTTGAAAACAAGTTTCCCACCCCCGAAATGCTGGAACGGATAGCCGCCGCCCTTGAAATTGACAGCCCCCAGCTCTTTTCAATGGATTCCTTCCCCTCCGAAGTCATCAAGCAGTTTCAGGAAGGGCTTTTATCGGGCATAGAGCTCGCCATAGCAGACGTAATTGCAACGCAAAAATCTAAATTAGGGAAAATGGGCTGAAATACCGCGGGAAAGTGAAACCCTGGACCGGATAGCCATAGAGATCAGCCGCGGCATGAACGAAATGGCCGGGGGTCCGCCTTAACCGGTTCCGCCGCGAATAAGGCGAGCGGGATCAGCGCGGATAACCCGGAGCATCGCGGCGCTGGTTAAAGAAATAGCGAAGTTCAAGGTGGAATAACCGCTTGGGCAGACAAGGAGCCAATCCCCCGCCGTTATTTGCAAAAGGCGCCAGGCGCTGGCGCGTTACCTCCATTCGGCTAGGTCAGTCGCCTGCGGCTCCTTCCCACGCCTCATTCCGGCACATGCCGTTCCGCTACGCGGAACGGATGCCAGCCTTGGCCGCGCTTCCTGTGGGAAACGATGCTTCGCAAAGTCCTTATGCGGGCTGGCTAAACGCCCAATCCCCGATAGTTTTAACGCTTTTGGGAATGGCAACGCTGGTCAGCCGGTTCTTGTCAAACCCTGAAAGCTCGGTAACGCCCTCCGCGATGGTAACGCTGGTTAGTTGGTTTTCGGAAAACGCGCCCTCTTCAATCATTATGACGCTTCCCGGAATGGAAACGGAGCTGAGTTTATTATGAGCAAACGCCTTGCCGCCGATGCGGGTAACGCCGCTGTCAATGGTAACGCTGGCCAGGTTATTGTCGTAGAACGCCTCTTTCCCGATATAGGTAACACTGCCGGGAATGGTAACGCTGGTCATGACGTTTGTGGAAAACGCCTTGTCCCCGATATAGGTAACATTGCCGGGAATGGTAACGCTGGCCAGGCCATTGTGGTAGAACGCCCCACTCCCGATATAAGTGAGCGAATCGGGCAACTGGATGGCGCCGAGGCCCTTGCTGCTGAAGACGCTGCGAAACTCGCCGAGGCCAATGGCTTTTACCGGCTTTCCCCCCAGTTCCGCGGGGATACGAAGGCGGGTTCCGCTGCCTTTCCAGCCGTTAATCACCGCCCCGTATTGGGTTTCGTAATACTCAAAATTATCCGCCGTCTTTTTTGCGCAGGGCATATTCGAGGTGTAGGTTCCCGCCTGTCTGTCATTGGCGATGTAATTATAAAATACGGTTTCCCCAAAAGCTCCCCTCGCGGCGGCCGTCACGTCGACGGTGATGTTCGCGCCCAGGATAACCGTTGCCGCAGTTACGAAAGTGAGCTCACCGCCTATGGTCTGTATGGTTGACGGGAAACTGATGCTGGCAAGTTCGCTGCTGGCAAAAGCTCCGTGACCAACCTCCGTAACCCCTTCGGGAATAACCACATTTTTCAGTTGGTTATATCCAAACGCCTCACCCCCGATGACCGTAACGCTCCCAGGAATGGTTATGCCGGTCAGCTTGTTTCTTGCAAAAGCGTTTCTTCTAATTTCGGTAATCCCTTCGGGAATGGTTACGCTGGTCAGTTCCGCTTCTGAAAAAGCAGAGGCGCCAATAATCTTGACGGGCTTCCCCCCAATCGCGGCGGGGATGGTTATTGCCGTGTCAAAACCGGAATACTTGGTGATGGTTCCGGTTGCCGCGTCAAAGGTAAAGTCCGCGCTTTCATGTTAAAAACTCCTTTTGCGGTTTTCTCTACCGCTGTAAAAAAAATTATGATTAACCGCGCCATGCGGATAACATTCAATAGACTTGTTTAAGAACCCGGTTGGTTCTTAAACAAGTCTAATCACAAAAAATCCGGCAAGGCGGCGGCACTACCGCCCCGCCTGATTTTGTCTAAAACTTTTGGAAAACAGAAGCGATCTTTTCTTTTTCTGCTTGTCCGATATTGTTGATGCCGGAGGATGTGATAATAAATGCCCCTCTTACACGGCAAAAGCCGCGATCGCCATAGGGGGCCAATATTCCAGTTTTTTCTGTGTCCTGCAGGATGCTCTTCCCTCTCTCGTTTGCTGCGTCATATTGGTAAATATGAACAAGCGCGCCGTCCAACTTTGCTTCGCGGCCATCGGTTGCCAGAACCGAATAGGGCGATATTTTGCTGGTTTCAGAGACGGCAATCCCCGAATCCCTAAAAAAAGCCAATAAATCATCAATTGACTTGTCCTTTGGCTTATTCGCGGTTTCCGCGCTGCTGCTTGCCGTTTCCGTGCCGCCAGGCTGCGCGTTTGCCGAACCGCCTCCACTCCCGCCGGTCTGCGCCTGCGCCTTACCGCCGCAGGCTGCTATCGTCAATCCAAAGAGCAGCGCCAGCGCCGCTGTTTTCAAAGCCATGAATCTGTTTTGCTTCATAAAAACTCCTTGTGTTTTTCCCCGCATTTCGGCAGGGAGGCAATGAATACCGCCCCGCCGAAAAATACCGGACAATCTCGCGTGTACCAGCCTCGCCTTACTGTTTGGTGTAGACGGCTGTCCCGCCCACGGAACGAATTTCAAAAGTGGTATCACCGGTTAACAGGGCTGTAACTTCATTGGTGGAATCTACCCATCCATCGCCCATATTAATATGGGTCTGCTTAAAGGTTATCGTAGAACCTTTAAGCTTATATGTTCCTTTGTAGAGTTCTTTATATTGGTAACTCCCATTGTCAAAGACATACGTACCTACGCCTTGATCCCCCGCGTCATAAACCCATGTTCCATTCAGCTTGCTGACATTACCGCCGCTGCCGCAAGCCGCCAGCCCGATAGCGATTACCGCCCCAAAGAGCGATGTCCCCGCCCACCGGCGGGTATCACCCAAAGTTGCCATAAAAATCAAATAATTATTTTACGTAAACCACCGGCTATGCCGGTGAGACTTGAAAAGGCTATGCCGTGTCCAGCGTGATACGAATAGCGAAAAATAGTAAGGAGCTCCCGATGAAGCTCTCTAACA
>JAITHQ010000212.1 GCA_031279925.1 Treponema sp.
TGGCGTCAGTCGGAAGAACAAGAGCCGCGTTATTCAGGTCTAAGGAGCCAAATACGTGGTTCGGGTTTGGCGGCGAATAGCTTATGCTGGATTGCAGATTGTCCGGTACTCCAGCGATATCAGTTACCGCTGTAAAAGCCGGAGGCGGCACATCATTTATGGTTACGGTAATGTTCGAGCTGCTTACCGCTGTTCCGTTATTCTTGGCAGCCGGCAGAGTCGCCTTCACATACACCACTCCAACCGCCGTACCGGCGATCATCTTGCTGTTTGCTCCGCTAAGAGTCGCGGTTCCCGATCCGCCGCTTACAAGAGACCACTCAAGATCATCCTGCGTTATGGGGATGCCATTGACCGACGGATTGGACGGGGTAAATTGTACTGTACCCAGCAAACTGGTTGGCGGCTCATCTTTCCTGATTGTCAGCGAATACGAGGAAGCGCCAATGTTTGTAACCGGGTGCGGTTCGATACCGATGTTTGAAACCTTTAAGGTAATGGTAAAGGTTTGGGTATAATCCTGCTTTGCGACTACCGTTCCCGCAGCGCCCTGTATCGTAGCCTTAATTTCCACCGTCTTATTGTTGTCGCCAACGGCGATGGTGTTATTTACGCTCAACGCTCCGGTAGAGCTGTTCAGTGTTACAAGGCTGCTTCCCGTTCCGCCGGTTATTGCCCACTCGATGGGCGAGTGCTTGGAGGCGTTTGACGGACTTATAACAGCAGCGCTGTTCAGATTAATGGCGCCAAAACTGTGCGCAGGTGACGGGGGAGTAAAACTTATGTAGGAACTAAGTTCCGCCGGAATTCCGCTAATACCGTTTGCTTGTATTGGCACAAAGTTTTCTACCAGAGAAGGACAATTGCACCCTGGAGTACCTGGAGTACCGCTGCAATTCCCATCGCATCCGCCGGGGCAGGTTCCGCCGGGGCAGCCGCAGGTAATATCCTGCTGGGTTATGATAACAGTGACCTCGTCAGGCCGGTCGTACAGCGAACCAAGCAATTTACCCTTAATTATGCCTGTGTTTCCGTTACCGGTAACAATAATATCCGCCCGGTAAGTAGCGCCATCAATGATTGGAAGACCGGTAGAACTGATAACCTTTACAGTTGCGCTGTTGGCTGCGGTAGTACCGGGACCGTTGCTAATGTCTTGTTCTTTTGGGTTCCATGAACTCTTGTCGTACAAGGAGGAGTTCGTAACAAGTTCATCGTTGTAGACCTTCATGCCAATAATCTTTGACGGCGTTTGGGTTTGGTTGACCAGCTTTACCGTTGAACCATGCAGTTTTTCCGGCTTAAGATCGTTTTCCGAAATAGTGATAGTAACGATCTGGTCTTTTATAACCGCTAAACGTTCAACAATCGCTATTCCCTGGGGCGTTTCAACGCTTACCTGAACAAGGTATATCTTGGCGGTTTCAAGCGGGAAGTCCGCTATTCCTATTACCGGAACCCGGCCTACCTTCCCATAGTTAATTTGAACCGCCGGAACAAAGAAGGAGTAATGGATACCCATTGACTTATGATGCGGATCATCTTTGTCAATAACCATCGCATGCACCACTACGCCGGTGCTGTTGTTATTTATCTTGATCAAGCCGCTGCCGTAGCCTTCATCGGGCGGGGGATCATCCAGGTTGGACAAATTGTCATAATAAGCCATCTTGGTAATCTGCCGCGACTTTATCTCGCGGGGGAGCATAAGGCCATAATAACTCTGGTTTTGCGGTTTGAACGAGACGTATACGCTGCCAACCGGAAGCACAAACTGCAGAACATCTTCTTTTATCATTGTAACAGAATGTTCGATGCTGTCGATCATAATGCCCTTAAGAATGGCGCCGGTTTCGGATTTATTGGTGATCTCCAGTATACCGTGGTTCTCGTCAAGAATATCTTCCGGCCCGACATTTTCTTCGTCGGCATTATCTCCCGCGGCGGGCGGCCAGCGGTTGGATATGTCAAACCCTCCATTCTTGGTTTTGTAGAAGTACAGGTAATTGTACAGTGCCTGGGGATCGTTCATTGGCATAACAATGGACTGTTTTGGCCCCGTCTGTTTTTTCTCTCCGCCTGTAGTAAATTCCACAACCGTTTCCCACGAGCCTGTCCCAAGCGCTATGGACTGTTGATCCCTGGCCGGAACCGCTTTGACCGTACCATGGGACTCTATCGCAAAGGATTTCTGCTCCATAGCAAAATTTACTTTGTCTATAGGCTGGGCTTTTGTCATGTTCATTACTACAAAAACGCCTATTTTGTCACGGTTATGTTCCGGTACAACGCCCGGAACGGAACCTTCGCCTATGCTCATGTTGTCATCTTCGGACTGATCGGCGGCTGCCGGAGGCCACTCGTTGGATACTCCACAATCCCCATTTCTGGTTTTATAGAAATACATATAGTTTTTAAGGGCCTGGGGACTGTTGTAGGAAACGACAACCGAATTCTTTGGACCATAGGTGGTTTGGGGATTCGAGCCCTCTGTGTATTTTATCACCGTTGAGTATGTACCCTGTTTAAGGGCGATTGACTGTTGATCCCTGGCCCGGATAGCGGGAACGCCGGAACTATTTAAGCCAATGCTGTGCGTTTCGCCGCCCATCGCAAAGGCAACCTGATCGATAGGCTGGTTCTTTGTCATGTTAACGACAACAAATAGACCCATTGAATCCCGGTTGTGGGGGGGTACGATACCCGGAACAGAACCGTTTCCATCTTCTGGATCATGCGGATCAAGAGGCGTGGGATTCCCGGTATCAGATTCATCCGGATCCTCACTCATCTCTTTGTCAACAACGATAATCCCGTCTTTGCTTCGGTAAATAAAGATTTCAACAATTTGCTTTGGCAGCGGTGCGGGAACAGAAACTACCCTGAATCCGTCGGGTTCAAGATCCGGATCCTGCTCCAGAGCTTGAGCCAGTGTAAGATTTTTATCCTTGAAATCTTTGTAGAATATCTTGACTTCGTAGTTCATATCACTCGGAGGTACATACTGCGCTTTTCTGCTTAAGCGCAGGGGCCTTCCGGTAAAAGCAATTTCGGTGATATTTCCCTCGATATCACGTTCCAACTGTTCTGGCTGGGTGATTTCGACTCGCATCACATCGATGGTTTTGGATCGGTTAACCAACATCAATACTGCGTTGGTAACATCTTCGACCTCAAATTTTCCATTGATGTTGATGTTATCATCGGGATTAAAGCCTATGGGGTTTAAACAAGCCACCACACAGGCAACCGCGGCAATTGTACTTGCCAAAAGAAGGAATAGCTTTCTCATGTTTCTACCTCTCTTGTTTCTAATGATAGTCTTTTGATTGGATTTGTCAATGATTCAAACAAAAATCCAGCAAAAAATTAAATTTTTTTTTATCAATATGATTAAAAAACTCATAAATTAAATTTGCATAGATTTTGATGTAAATGCCCAGCCATTTGCCCTCCAAATTTGTCAAAAAGATACATTTGCAAAATATTTCCGAAAGTTTCTTATACTTTCTATAAGTTCCTTCTATAATATATACGAATCAAATACAATTTGAGGTAGATAGAGCCTGTTGCAAAACTGAAGTTTTGCACAGGCTCTTGCAGTTCTTCGCCCTACGGGCTACAAAACTGCGTTTTTCAGCGGTTGCTGTTGCAAAACTGAAGTTTTGCAGCAGCCTCGATAAACTGTTTATTCCCCCAATTCCGAAAGCGGTATGGGCCGGGGGTTGTCGTCCTGGCCTTCGGCGCGGGCAAGCTCTTCCAGGAGTTCCCGGCCACGACGGGAAAGTTTTTCGGGGATTTTTACGACTAGCTTGATGTACAAATTGCCCCGCCGTCCTGTTGCGGGAACCCCCTCATCACGGATACGGAGCATTTTGCCGCTTTGTATGCCCGCCGGAACTTTTACCTTTATCGTTTTATTGTCCAGTGTGGTAACGTGAATGTCCGCGCCAAGGGCGGCCTGGGTAAGCGAAATGGGCACGGCGCAGTACAGGTCTAAATCCTGCCGTTCAAAGTATTCATGGGGCTTAATTCTAATAACTACATAGAGGTCTCCGGCGGGGCCGCCGTTTGGCCCGGCGTCACCCTGGCGGGGGATAACTACCCGCTTGCCGTTTTCCACGCCCGCAGGAATCGTGACCATAATTTTCTGTCGCTTTTTCTGTGTGCCGGAGCCGCCGCATTCCCGGCAGGGCTGTTCAATAATGTAGCCTTCGCCGCCGCAATTGTGGCAGGTGGACGCTACCGAGAAAAAGCCCTGACTGTGCCGCACCTGCCCGGAACCCTGACAGGTTGGGCAGGTCTTTTTTCCCGCCCCGTTTGCCGCGCCGGAGCCTTTACAGGCAGGGCAGGCTTCGTTATGCGAAAACTGAATCTCAACCTTGGTGCCAAAAACCGCGTCTTTAAAGGGAATTTCTATGTCGTAGCGAAGGTTGGCCCCCTGCCGGACGCCGCCCTGCCCGCCGCCCCGGAAACTTTTGCTGCCACCGCCAAAAAAGTCAAAAATGCTGGAAAAATCCCCAAAAATGTCCTCAAAACCCCGAAACACCTGGGAATAATCCTGCCCGCCGCCAGCCATGCCTTCAACACCGGCAAAACCAAATTGGTCATAAGCGGCTTTCTTTTGATCATCGGCCAGTATCTCGTAGGCTTCGGTAGCTTCTTTAAATTTTTCCTCGGCCTCTTT
>JAITHQ010000215.1 GCA_031279925.1 Treponema sp.
CCACCGACAATTTGTTATTTTCTCGGTTGTTTTTGAGAATCACTAAACTATAAGTTTGTTTTGCATTCTTGTTGTGGGGGGGGGGGGGGCGCGCCCGCCAACATGACCGGGCTGTTTGAGAAAATTATTGCGGAGTTATGGCAGCCTCATTCGGGAACCACTCATCTTATAATCGGTTATGTTGAATGGATACTTGGACTGCTCCTTGCGGAATATCAAGCGGAGGTTCAATGGAATGACCGGAACGCAGCCGGGCGCGCCCTGTTTAAGGAAGTCCGGGCTTATCTGGAGAAACAATATCTCAATGCAACTGTAGATGACCTTATTGAACATTTTGGTCATAACAGATATTACTTTAACCGCTTAATAAAAAAATACACCGATATGACCTATTCCACTTTCTTGCAAGATATCAAACTGGAAAAAGCGGAATTTCTGCTAAAAACCACCGGTTTTACCGTGGAAGAAATCGCGCACCAAACCGGCTATGAAAATTTAACGTACTTCTACAGAATTTTTCAAAAGAAATTCAGCATGACACCTGATTTTCTACGAAAATCATCGTCCTTACAAAAGTCACATTAGGTCAATATCTTTCTTGTTTTTCCTCACAATAGAACATTACCTGTTTGAAAAAACGCCCTGACAATAAGTGATAGCAACGGCAGGATATGCCGTTACTCACAAACTTATGGAAAGGAGAAAGGGTATGAAAAGAAATCTATGCGCGGTAATCATGCTTGCAATGATCGCGGCGGCGGCTTTTGCCCAGGAAGAAGGGGCGGAACAGACGGAACAGCAGGCTCCACAAGCGCAGCAGCAGGCCGACCCCCGGGCGGCAATGGCTGCGGCTATGGCCGCCGAGGGCATTAAAAGGCCCGGAGAAATTACCACGCCCATGGGCACAATCACCTTCCACGGCATGGTAATGACCGGTCTCCAGGGCTACATGACCGACAATACCGCAGTTGACGGCGATGAGGAAGAATGGGGCCTTATGGCCTGGGACCCGGTATGGCAAGAGAATGCCGCAAAACTGTCCCTGACTTATGATAATGGGAAATACGGCGGATACATCATGGTCGCGGCGGAAGATTGGAACGGCAACATCGAAGGAATCGAGGCTGGCTTTAATACAGTCTATATGCCTTACGCTTTTATATGGCGCAGCTTTTTTGACAACAAGTTCAAGGTAACGATTGGCAAACTCTACGGCGAAGACTACCAAACCCGCGACCGGATATGGAAAGCCGAAGGCGCTTCCCAGGGCGGCTGGCAGTTCAGCGATAGTAACAATTATTTGGCGGCCCGCCTGGAGTTTAAGCCGATTGAAGGATTAAACGTAGGGGCGCAGTGGAGTTTCCTGCCCCTGGGACAAAGTACAAGAGCCTCCGGTCTGCCGGATTTGGCCGAATCTTTTAAGGAAGTTGGTTTGGCGGCGGAATATAAAAGCAGCCTGTTTAATATCCTGGCGGGGGTGCGCTTTGACGGCGCTGACGGTATGAACAAATACGATACCTATTCCTACCTTAAAGATTATTATGGCGAATGGGGCTATTTGGGAGCCGGTATCCAAAATAACCAGTTGATACAGGTTCCGGGCGCATTAAGCACCTTGGCGATCCACTGGAAACACGGTGACGAAGTTTACGGTACGGTTGACCAGTCACCACAAGGCAATTTTTCTACCGCCAACGCCGACAAGCCCTTTAGCGGTTCTACCAGAGCGATATTCGGCTTTAACTATAAGGGTGTAAAAAACCTTACCGCGAAAATGCAGGCCAGTTTCTGGAATCTGGGCGACTTTGAACGTTTCGGCACGGGGTCTTTTGATGAAACCATCGGTTATGATATTACGCCGCAATTCAACGCCAAGATTAATTTCTATCAGGACTTTTACGGCGGCGACGCCTTCCCGGATAACATGATTAATTCGCCCTACTTCCGTTTTGAACCGGCTGTTTCCTATCAGCTTACCCGGAATATTGGCGCAAACCTCCTGTTTACCTACGGCGTTTGCAAGGATGTGGTTGAGTCCGACTGGCGGCTCAAGCCCGGTTTTGTTTTTACCCTGGGCGGTTTCGGCGCGCTCCGGGCGGAACTGTACTACGAGCTGAACGCCATCACCTACACGGACGAGGCGGTTGCCGGAGCGCAGGCGAATTACATTGCCAAGATGATGCAGGCAAAGGGCGGCGAGGCAATCTACAAGCACAACATCTGCCTTTCGGTAATGTGGATGTTCTAAAAAAATACCGGCCCGGCTGTATCGGCTGCCTCCTCGCTTGATACGCCGGGTATTTTTTGCAAAGGAGAATCTTTATGGCAAAACTAGCTCAACAAAGTGTACCTCAGGTACAAACAAACAAAATGCCCGCATGGTATGTGCTGGCATGGAATTCACGCGCGCTTTCAGTCGCGATCGGCACAGTCGTATTAATGCAGCTTACGTATTACTCTACGGAAGTGGCGGGGCTTGGCGCCGCATTGGTCGGTACATTATTCCTTGCTTCTAAGATACTCGACGGCTTTACGGACCTAATTGCCGGCTTCATTATCGACAAAACGAATACAAGGCTTGGAAAAGGACGCCCTTACGAATTGTTCATTATTCCAATGTGGGTGTTTATTGTATTTCTATTCAGCACCCCTGACATGGGCGAGACAGGCAAGATCGTTTATATTTTTGTGTTCTATGCGTTGATCAATTCGGTTTGTACGACCTTTCTGAATGCAGCGGAAACTGTTTTCATGGGCAGGGCTATAGACAGCGATGAGGGGCGCGGAAAAATAATGGCTATAGGCGGAGTCATTATAATGTTGGTAAGCGCCGTTTCCAGTATGATCTTGCCGCAGTTGATGAAATCCTGGGGCGCCGAGCCGGGCGGATGGACGAAGATAGCGCTGGTTTATGCGATTCCTATGATGGCAATTGGAATGGTACGTTTCATTGTTATCAAGGAAAAGAAACCTGACGGCGGCACCGTAACGGGCGGCAAGATTGCCTTCGTAGACAACATGAAGCTGGTGGTCAAAAACAAGTACCTTTTCATATTTATTCTGCTTGTTTTGTTGTCTAACCTTACCACTTACATGATAAGCATTACCGGATCGTATTATTTCCGGTTTGTTATAGGCAATTTGGGCATGATGTCGATGATTGGCATGATGGGGCTGCTAGGGCCGTTCCTTTTTCTGCTGTTTCCTGTTGCGCTGCGCAAAATGGGCTCTATTGGCTTCGTGCGTATCGGCTTCATTGTGGCTGCCATAGCAAGCGCGATACGATTCTTTTTTCCCGATAATATGCCAATCCTGATGGTTAGCAATATGCTGGGCGGTGTTGGAATTACCTCCATAACGATGATTAACCATTTTTTCCTTCTCCAATGTGTGGAATATGGAGAACTGAAAACAGGAAAAAGGATTGAGGGCACGCCTGCCGCGATGAATGGTTTTGCGGGTAAACTTGGCAGCGCCCTGGCATCCGGAGGCGTAGGCTTTATTATGGCCGCCTTTGGCTATGTCAGTACGGGGGCTACGCAGCCTGAGAGCGCACTATTATCTATCCGGCTGCTTTATTCCATTATCCCGGCTATTGTGTGCGCCATTATGTTGATTATACTGCACTTTTTTGACGTGGAGAAAGTGCTTAAAACCATGCGGAAGGAGAAGGTTGCATGAAACAGTTTCAAAATAATTTTTTCGTAGGTGCGGCCACTGCCGCCCACCAAGTCGAAGGTAACAACATACACAGTGATTTTTGGGTAATGGAACAGCTTGCGAACAGCACGTTTGTTGAACCGTTACTTGACGCTGTAGACCACTATAACCGGTACGAGGAAGACATTAAGCTGATGTCCGATGCAGGGTTAAATGCTTATCGTTTTTCCATAGAGTGGGCGAGGGTTGAGCCGGAAAAGGGCAAATACGACGATAATGAAATAGCTCATTACCGCGATGTCCTTGTTTGCTGCCGCGATCACGGCGTAACGCCTATTGTTACCATGCACCATTTTTCTTCTCCCAAATGGCTTATCAGCGAAGGGGGTTGGGAGAACAGCGCCCTTGTTGGCTTTTTCAAAAATTATTGCGTGTATACGGCGGAACGCCTGGGGAATCTAATGGGGTACGTCTGCACCATCAACGAGGCAAACATGGGCCTGCAAATTCGTTCTGTTGCCGAAGACATGATGCGGAAAATGGGCGTGCCTTTGCAGGTAGGGCTTTCCATGATGCCGGAGAACCGGAAACTTGCCATGCAGGAAGCCGCCGAAGCCTTCGGTATCGCCGATCCGCAAAAGGTTCACACCTTTTTATCCCTGCGCAGCGATGAGGGCGATCGGCTGACCATGCACGCCCATGAAGCGGCCCGGGACGGCATGAAGTCCGTCTGCCCTCATTTGAAGGTTGGACTTACGCTTTCGCTGTATGACTTGCAGCCGCAGCCGGGCGGGGAACATACGGCAATGGCCGAGTGGGACAAAGATTTTCTGCACTATCTGCCGTATTTGCAAAAAGATGATTTTTTGGGTGTACAAAATTACACCCGCAAGATGATAGATGCCAAGGGATCACTGCCTCCGCCTGGCGGCGCGGAAACAACCCAGATGGATTACGAATTTTACCCGGAGTCACTGGGCAACGTTATCCGCGCCGCGGCTAAAGACTGGAAAAAGCCTATTATCGTTACGGAAAACGGCATCGCCATATCGGACGACACCCGCCGTGTGGAGTTTATAAAACGTGCGCTCTCTGGCGTCGCCTCCTGTGCCGCAGAGGGTATTCCCGTCTTGGGCTATATGTATTGGTCGCTGCTGGATAACTTTGAATGGCAGCTTGGATTCAGCAGAACCTTTGGGCTTATCGCGGTGGATAGGGAAACCAAAAACCGCGCTCCCAAAGAAAGCCTTTATACATTAGGCGCTTGCAGGGACTGATCAGATGAAGGATTTTTCAAAACGTCCTGCTGATAAAAATGAA
>JAITHQ010000259.1 GCA_031279925.1 Treponema sp.
TTGTGGATTTTTGCGGTCAATAGGCCGCAAAAATCCCGGTTTTCGGGCTCTTTTGGAGCCTGCAAGGTAGAATTTTGGCGTTTGCAACGCCAAAATTCCAGATTTTGAACAGGCTCTTAGCCGGTTGAGGCCGCCTGTAAGCAGGGTAATATCAAGAAGGCCGCCGCCGTTTTGTGAAGCAAGCGCCGCCGCCGCCAGAGGACCAAGCCCGGCTGAATCTTCCTGCCCAAAACTGATTATGACTTTAAGAGGATGCTTTTCACATTGGGCCGCGCTGACACGCATAGACGGCTTCCCCGGTAAGGGTAAAAGGGCAACACGGGCGATATTCTGCTTTCCTCTGCCGGGAAGACCGGGGAGGATGTCAATTAAAAAATCGAAGCGATCACGGCAGGGGCCGCCCTCGTCTATACCGACAAGCGGCGCAAGTTCCGCCCAGCGGGAGAATTCAGCCGCCGGGGTTTGGAAGCGGTCAAGTACGATACATTCCCAGGTTTTTTCCCCCAATCCGCTTGTATGGATAAGCCATGCGCTGTCAAAGTTTCTTGTTTTAAAGAAAACGTCCAGGTTTCCGGTTTCCGGGGAAAGGAAAAGCCACGCCTCCCTGCCCAGGGAACGCAGGTCCCGTACCAGTGACAAACAGCGAATCAGGTGGCCGCCGCCCCGGCCCGGCTCGCAGGCGGGAACAGCCAGTACCGGCCCCCGGCTCATTGGGCTTCTCCGCCGCCGGATTCCAAAAACACCTCTTTGTACTGCTTGAGTATCCCGGTTCCCCGGTAACGTTCCTCACCGCTGTCAAAACGATCAAGAGCGGCGTAAAGTTCCCTCGCCCGATCATAATCCTCCGGCGTGTCAACGGTAAGCCGTACCTCCGCAGGCGAATCATCCCGCCAGCGGGCGGGGGCAAGGGGCCGGTGCAGCAAGAATAATTCCGGGCGGCCATACAGGTATGGGCAGACATGTTCCCGCTCAAAAGGGGCGGCGGCTTCCATGCCGGCCCGGAGCAAAGCCGCCCCATTTACCGACTCCACGCCCGCGCCATAGGGAAGGCCGCTGTAGCCGGCATAGTCCGCGCCCAGAGCCGCAGCCTCGGCATTGAGGGCGGCGGCGGCATCGGCAAACACAAAAGGGTTGTCGCCGGTAGCCCGGATCAGCCGATCTATGGCAAAACGGCGAATGGTAAGGCAGTACCGTTCAAGCACATCGTCTTTGGGGCCGGCAAACAGCTCAAAGCCCGCCAGGGCCGCAAGGGGGGCAAAGGCGGAAACACAATCATCGGGACAGGCAAGAATCCGCACAGACGCCGGAACACGGTTCAGGGCTTCCATTACCCGGAAAATAAGCGGCTTAGCCCCAAGGGGAAGCAGAGATTTCCCCGGCAGCCTGGAAGAATCGAGGCGGGCCTGGAGTACGATGCCCAGCACGGCTCAGGCTTCTCCTGTACGGGAAAACAGGGCTTCCGCTGCGCCGGGATGGTCCCACCGGCCAGGAACGGAATGGGCATCGCAGCGCCACCTGAAACGGTTCGTCCTGACCCATCGCCTGCTTTCGGAAAAATCTTCCCAGGCCGAAAAGGGATCGCCCCCGGATTTGAACAAATAGCCGGGAAAGCGGCGCAGGGGCAGGTGGGCGCTGTCTCCCCGGAATACCGGGGCTATGTTTTTAAGGTAAAACCGAAAGTAATCCGAGGTGGGGGTATTGTCTTCGGCGGGAATAACGCCGTCATAAGAGAGTTTGAGCGTCTGGGTGGCGGCGATTTCTTCACCCCAAAGGCAGGCGCGGTAGCCAAAATCCATAAGCTGCCAGTGGGCGTTTCGCAGCGTTCCATCGAATCCCCCCAAGCGAATGAACCGTTCCCGGTCATAAATGCCCACGCCGTCAAAAGGGTACAGGCTGGGCAGCCCTTCGGCTTTGGGGCTCAGAAACAGGGTTCGCACCTTCCGCCGGCGCAGGGCTGGAGCAATCAATGTGGGGAGTGTCTCAAAACGGGAATTGAGTATTAGGGGAACGGTGCAGAGCCTTTTAAAGGGAGTTTGTCCGGTTTCATCACTGCCTGAATCCTCCCGGTTAACACTGAGCCGTTCCGCCATGCGCCACGCAGTGCCTCCGGCGATGATCTTAAGATCGTTCCACAGTACAAAAAGCAGGGGACTATCCAATTCAGAAGCAGCCAGATTGATCTGCTCGCCCAGGCTAATCTCCTGCTGCAGCAGGATAAAGCGGACAAAGGGGAAGCGTCCGGCAAGCTCCTCCACATCGTAATGATCCGGTGAAGATTCTATCGAAACAACCCAGTCGAACCCTGTTTTTTCCAGGTCATGGAACAGGTTGCGCCGGGCATAGCGTCCGTTGCGGTTGAGCAGCACCGCCGAGATACCGGTAGAGGCAAGGCGATTCGCGCCACCCACCACAGTGTACGAGTGAAAATTTTCGTTAAAAATTGTAGGTATAGTACTCATCGCAGCCCGCGCACAAACCCAGGTATTGTTCTTTGCAATGCTCAAGATACAGCCCTTGGCCCTGTTCCCAAATGGCTTCCAGGGAATCGTTCCACACATTGCCCAGAACGCGGCTGTTACCGGCGTTCCCCTGCCCGCCCAAGAGGCCAAGTTCTTCCCTACAGCAGGGAACCGTACCATCAAGCAGTACCGGTATATCCCGCATAATGTGCCAGCAGGGCCGGCGGCGTACCGGGGACATATCCGAAGCCTGCCTTTTGGGAAGGCCGCCGCAAAAATCATCGTACTTTTGGATGATGATATTCGCCGCGCCATTGGGAGCGGCCTCTTTCCAGGAACGATAAAACCGTTCAATGCCGTCTTCATCTCCCGCTGTCCGTACCGCCTGCACATAGGCGTCTTTAGGGAACAGGGAAAAAAGTTTTTTGGCGCATTCGGCGGCTTCGGTAAAGCCCGCGCCACGGATTTCTTTATAGCGGGCCGGGTCTGCAGAGTCCAGCGATACAATCCATGAAAGGGGCGGCAGCGGGCTTTTTCTGCCGGGAATACCGGCTGCTTTATGGGCAAGTTCGGCGCATTGTTCAAATTCAACGCTTTTCCAGCCAAGGCCGGAAGTTTCTATAACCAGGGCAAGAGCGGGACGGGACAGGACCATGCCGATCAATTCCATTTTGGCCGGATGCAGGGCAAGCTCGCCCCAAAGGGAAAGGTCAATTACCGCATCGCCGGAAAAGGCAACAATTTTATCCAGTAAAGATTCAAACCGGCCCGTTTCCATAAAGTCCCCTGTTCCAGAAGAAGCCGTCCTTCCGCCGGCAGCCGGATAGGGGCACCAGGCGCACTGTTGAGGGCAGATGCGGCAAACCTGGATAGGGTAAAAGCTGGGAAGGGTACGGAGTATTTCCGGCTGCTCCGCGATTATCCGCTCTACATCAGCGGTATTGGGAGCCCCCCTGGCGGCGGAGGCAAAACGGTCCAGCAGCAGCAGGTTGCGCTTTGAGTCTGCGCAGAAATGCAAGCGGTGGCAGCGGAGGTCCACCGGGGAGATTTCCGCTTCAATATCAAAGGCATTAATATCTTTTTGGATGACGGAAAACAGGGCGTCCCGCTCCACCGGACCGTCGTTGCCGCCCAGAATCGCGGCAAGCACGGCGGCGGTTCCCGGCGAAAGCAGTTCCGGCGAAAGGCCGTAAGGCCAGCCGTCAGCATAGGAGTATTCGGCGGCGTAACGGAGATGCCGGGCGGCGAGTTTTCCCGCCAGTTCAGAATCGAGGAAAGGGCAGTCGGCCCAGGCAAAATAAGTCAGATCAAAACCGGCGGAATGGGAGGCCAGGGCATCGAGCAGCCCCTTTTTTGTCCAGGAATCCCTTGTTTCAAGCTGGACACTCCCCGGCAAAGGCGGAAAAGAGCGGTCTTGTCCTGCCAGAAGCACTGTTTTTCCTACGCCGGGGAAACTTGCCGCCCGTTCCAGAGCCAGGGAAAAACTGTTTTTGCCATCGGACAAAGGCTCAAAAGCCTCGCCGGAAAGGGCGCCGGCAAACAATACCAAAAGCGCATTCATACCCTTCTATTATCGGAAAATAAAGATAAGGAGTTAAACCACATCAAGACAAGAAAAAACGCAGCATAAGGGGCCGGTTTCAAAATCCCGGCTGAATTTTTCAAAAGGTATATTTTTAAGTGAAAATACAAGCGAAAACGGATTTTATTCGCCACATGGCGTTTTGGCTTATTAGGCGAAGCCTATACGGTTAATACCCCTTGGAATGACTGCTGATAAGGGGGAGGATCAGGTAAAAAGTTCAAATAGTGAACGAGCCTGTTTAAAGAAAATGGGTTTGAGCTTTTTGGATTGAACGGTAGTACTCCCTTTGAATTGTGAATTACTGCGGCCCCAAGGCGGGGTGTTGCCGAAATATGGTTAACATTATAAAATACAAACACCCAAATGGCCTGGATACAACGTTTTCTTACGATATATGATCTCATCCGCCCCATTCTGGATGTGGCCTTGCTTGCCTTTGTTTTGTACAAGGGCTATGAGCTTCTGGTAAAAACCCAGGCCCTCCAGTTGGTTAAAGGCGCTGGCTTCCTTGCTTTGGTCTATGGTATTGCCTTTCTGTTTAAGCTCACTACCCTCCAATGGGTGCTTACCACTTTGGGGCCGGGGCTGTTTATCGCTGTTGCCATTGTGTTCCAGCCGGAACTGCGCAAAATTATTATGCGTCTGGGGCAGGGGGAATTTTTCCGGCCCGATACAAAGCCGCGCATTGGCCAGCTTGATGCAGTAGTTACCGCTGCGGAGCTCCTTTCCCAGCAGCGGCGGGGGATGCTGGTGGTGTTTCCCCGCAGGATTAATATCAGAAATGTTGTCGAAACGGGCACAAGAATAAACGCTGAAATTTCGTCCAGCCTTATTGTGGCAATTTTTGAATTCGATGGTCCGCTCCACGACGGGGCTATGATTATCCAGAATGGTAAAATTGTGGCAGCCGGTTGTTTTTTGCCCCTCTCGGAACAGCAGGATATACGAAAAAGTTTTGGCACCCGCCACCGCGCCAGCCTGGGTATGTCGGAACAGTCCGATGCGGTAGTACTGGTGGTTTCCGAGGAAACCGGAGCTATCTCGCTGGCCTACGATTCCAAGCTCTACTACGACCTTTCCCCCATCGAAATTACCCGTAAGCTCAAGGAACTACTCGACCGGGGCAGACGGAAGGCAACGGAGCAGCGGGATGACTTTGAGGCCGCCGCTATGGAAGACGCCAAGGAAGTGTTCGTTGAACAGTAGCAAACTGATTACCCGCATGGTGGAAAACTGGCCGGCAAAGGTACTATCCGTTGCCCTTGCCCTTGTCCTGTTTGTTTTTCACCGGATGAGTATGCTGGAAACCCGTTTTTTTTCGGTTCCGCTTGTTGTTCAGGCCAACGAAGCGCTTATTCCGGCCAGTTCCTATGCCCGCAGCATAAAGGTTAGTCTTCGAGGAGACGCAAACAGTATTTACCCCATTCTGGAAAGCGATATTGAGGCGTTTATCGATCTTACCCGGCACGAATCCGAAGGCTGGTACCGCTCTCCGGTACAGGTCCGCAAAAAGGGCAGCGCTCTGGGCGTCGAACCGCTGGAGATTTCCGTGGATCCGCTGGAGATTTATCTTCAGCTTGACCGAAAGATAAGCAAAACCCTTCCGCTTACCGCAAACCTTCGGGGAAAGGTTTCTTCCGGCTTTGATATGGTTTCCCATTCCATTTCCCCGGCCCAGGTAATTGTAGACGGTCCCTTAAACGCCCTGGACGCGGTTATTGAATTCCGCACCGATATTATTGAACTTGACGGAAGAAACGGCGACTTTAACGTTATGGTGAATATTCAAAATCCAAACCCCCTGTTTGGTATCCGGGGGAACGGAATGGCCGAGTTCCGGGGAATTATTCGTCCTGCGGTTCCGGTACGGAATATCGAAAACATTCCTATCGAGTTGATTGGGCTTAACAGCCGGTTTAAGGCCGAGGCCAGCAGTAAGACCGGCAGTGTCCGGCTTGAGGGAAGCCAAACAGCGCTTGATATGTTTACCCCCGCTCCCGGCTTTTTTACGGTGGACTGTTCCTCACTGGCCGAGCCGGGGACTTTTACCTTGCAGGTTTTTATCAATTTGCCAAATGATTTTACCCTTGTACGGCGCGAGCCCGATGAGATTATCGTTACGCTGGTTCCCGCCAATGCCCAAGGGGACGATGCGCTGTAATCCGCAGTGGACTATATTTTAAGGAGGGTTTCAATTGATTACCGGCATCGGCGTTGATATTGTTCATGTGCCGCGTATGGAACGCTGGCATTCCAGGCCGGGGTTGTTTGAGCGGTATTTCCACCCGGAGGAACTTTCGGCGGCCCTTTCACGCGGCGGCGGGGCAGACCTTTCCCTTGCGGCCCGTTTTGCCGCAAAAGAGGCGTTTGGCAAGGCCCTGGGTAGCGGGCTTGAAGGTATTGTCTTGAAGGATATTATGGTAAGTAACTGTCATAACGGGCGGCCCGAGATTCAGGTGTTTGGGACTGCCCGCGCCGCCCTGGAACGGAACGGGGCAAACCGGGTACATGTGTCCCTGACCCATGAGCGGGACAATGCCGTTGCTATGGTAGTGCTGGAGTTAGTGTAAAACCGGTATTGGCGTACCAAAAGGGAGGTTTTATGAGCGGGGAAGACAAGGAATTAAAAGTTTCGTTCTTTTCAAAAAAAGAGTATGCCTGTCCTGCCTGTGCCGCTGCTTTTCACAAAGAAGAGCTGCTTTCCGGCGGGGGCAGGCTGATTGCCGGCGTTCTTACGGAGGAACTGCACCGGCTTTACGAGCCTTCGGTAAAATACGGCGAAGTGTATCCGCTGGCGTATCAGGTGGTTGTTTGCCCCAAATGCTGGTTTGCATCGATGGAGGCGGATTTTCCCCTGCTTCCCGCGGGGAACAAGGATCAAGCCTTACTTGACCAGAAACAGCGGTTTGAGGAAACGCGGCTTATTTTTCCCGATGCGGATTTTACCCAGCCCAGAAGGCTGATAGAAGGCGCAGCTTCGCAGTATCTGACTCTGCGCTGCTATGATTACTACAACAAGGAAACTTCGCCTACCATTAAACAGGGGCTTGCCTCGCTGCGGACCGCTTGGCTTCTGGATGAACTGAACAAGAAACACCCGGGGCAGCATTACGACTGGCTTGGGACCCTGTTCCGAAAAAAGGCCCAATATTTTTACAATGAGGCTCTGGACCGCGAGCAGCACGGCGTTGAAACCCTTTCGGGAATAAAAATATTTGGCCCGGATACCGACAAAAATTATTCCTACGAGGGGATGCTGTACCTTTGCGCATACCTTCGCTACAAGTACGGCGCATCCGCCGACAGCGCCCAGCGGATCGCGTCTCTTGAAGACGCTCGCAGAACCATTGCCAAACTTTTTGGCATGGGAAAATCTTCCAGAGACAAGCCTGGGGCCTTCCTCGATCTTGCCCGGAAAATTTACAATGCCATCAACCAGGAACTGGAAACAATTGATGCGTAGCGCGGCGGGGAAGCGGTTATTTACCGCAAACCAGGCCAATGGCGTATGAACGCAAGAAATATCAGGCTGCTTATTGCCTACGACGGCACGGATTTTTGCGGGTGGCAGCGGCAGAGCGGCTGCCGGACCGTACAGGGGCTTATTGAGGAGTCCCTCTCTGCCATGCACCGGGAACCGATACGCTTATGCGGCTCTGGCCGTACCGATTCGGGCGTACACGCCGCCGGGCAGGTTGCCAATTTTTACACCGGTATACCCGGCATTGCCGCCGGACGTTTTGTCCCGGCCCTGAATGGCCTTTTGCCGCAGGACCTGCGCATACTGGCGGCCCGTGAAACACGGCCCGATTTTCACGCCCGCTTTGACGCTTCCATGCGGACCTACCGGTATCATTTTATCTGTGGCCGCCAGGCCATGCCCCACGAAAGCCGCTACGCCCTTCAACTGTGGCGGCGGCCCCGCATTGGCCTCTTGAACGCCTATGGCCGTCTGCTGCTGGGTGAACAGGACTGTACGGTTTTTGCCGGATCAGGGGATTCCAGCAAATCGCGGAGCAGGTATATTTCCCGGGCCTGTTTTTTTGTTGAGGGCGGACGCATGGTTTTCGAGATAAGCGCTAACGCTTTTTTGTGGAAGATGGTCCGCTCCATTGCCGGTACTTTTCTGTATTACGAAGAGCGGGATACCTTCCCCGAAAAATTGCGGGATATTATAGCGGCTGGTGAACGCCGCCTTGCCGGGCCAACCCTGCCGCCGCAGGGCCTTTTTCTCTGGAAGGTTGACTATTACCGCGATTAGAAGAACGCTGATTGGAAGGCTGGGCTACATACCCCGTCCCGCAGCCCTTACCTTATTATAGAAGGGATCGTCCATAAGAAGGGGGGGCTGTTTCCGAACCTTCGTTTTTTTCGGATGCCTCTCCTTTCCGCCCCCCCTACGCCCCGCGCCCAAGCATTCACCCCCCATAAAAGAAACATCACTCGCTGGACGCTTGGGCGCTGGGCTACCCCCCAATAGCAGCTCCCGTTCCATACCCCCTGCTTATCGCCGCCGGCAAGGTACTGCCCAAAGGCAGCATGTCCCGGATAAACCCAACCGGCGGCCCATAGTACTGCCAATCGGAGCGGGGCTAATCCGGCCATGAGCGGGACCTTGCTGGAATAGGCGGGTTTTTTGCGGCTGCCGCCGGGAAGCCGCGCCCTGCGGACCGAAACAGCCTGTACAGCGGCGGCGATCATCGCCATGGAAAACTGGCGAACTTGGCCCAAAAAGCGGATACTGCCCCCTTGACACCATTTAATCCACAGGGCATACTATCGCCATGCTAAACGGGTATTCAGTCTATAATCCATTAGCCGCCGCCTGTAAAGTAATAGCGGCATATACCTCACCCGGCGGCGCATGGGCGCGCAGATACATACACTCCATTCTCCATGCCCTTTCCCGCGCTTGGAGTATCCCCGAACTCCAAACAGCAGCCGGTTATCCCCCCCCCCCCCCCCCCCATACTTTTTACCGGTAGATAATATCAGATTATTCAAATATAGACCTTCTCTCCCTGGAAAAAGCCCCCAAACGGGCGGTTTGCAGAGCGTTACTATTGCTTTCGGTACTGGAGCCCGCATGGCTTTAGAGCCTGGGAATCGGGATTTTTGCGGTCTATCGACCGCAAAAATCCACAATTTGAACAGGCTTTTGGATTTCCCCGCTAAAGACAGCATTCATAAACTTTCCGGGGATTGCCCCGGCCTCCTTCCGGTGCGGCAACAGGGGCCATGATGGAATTACATTAGGGAACAAAAGCCTGCGGGACAAAACCTTGTCCTGGTCGACCGCCGTTCGTTGAATGGCGCCGGTTTGGCCCGCAGGCCGTTAGTATATCACGAAAACAGGAGGATATACACATGAAACAGAAAAGTCTGTTTGGAACCAAAACGCTTGCGGCAGCGCTCACCGCCGTACTGGCAATCGCTCTTGCCCTTGCGGGGTGCGCCAATCCCATGCAGGAAGTCGAGGGAACCGTCAACGCCAATGCCCCGGCCATTGACAACCCGTCCGTCACCGCCGAGGCGGTA
>JAITHQ010000056.1 GCA_031279925.1 Treponema sp.
TATGTGGCGCATGTGGGGAACGGGGAGCGGTTCAGCCGGTCATCGCCGGTGAGTAACTATCTGGGATTGGTTCCCCGGCTGGAGTATTCGGGGACGATACGGCGGCAGGGGCATATCACGAAGCGTGGAAACGGGTATGTGCGGTCGCTGCTGTACCAATCGGCGTGGATACTGGTACGGACGAAGAAGGGGGAAGCGTTGCGGGAACGGTTTATAGTTATGACGAAGACGAAAGGGAAAAAGCAGTCGATAAGGGCGATAGCGCGGCGGTTAACGGAACTGTTATATTCGCTGTTGAGAAACAAAACGGTCTATGAAGAGCGGCCCTGGCAGGGAGGGAACTCTGGCGGGCGCATGGCAGAGGAGGCGTTAAGCGCGTGAATCCGGGCCGGGTCCCGCCGCCAATGCGTTGCACTGATAACCCGCCCTACTGGGCAGGGCAAATATTTACATGCGGTTGTCTGCCTGCAAAACTACGAATTGGTAAGAGCCCGAAAATCGGGGTTTTTGTGGTCTATTGACCGCAAAAAACCACAATTTGAACAGGCTCTAAGGCAGCCGTTCTAAAATCTGATACTTTGGAACAGCCTCATCATTCAATTTTTTGGTATTTTATTTTCGCTTAATATGCCAGTCCCATAATTCCGGTGGCGTTTATATCAGGAAACAAGCGGTATGGACACATAGGGATGGCGGTATTATTCTTTAGTGTATGACTACCACATTTGCCTGCGAAACAGAAAGCCCTGCGCCAAATGAGGGCAAGCGCAAACCGGGAAGCCTGCTTCCCATAGAAGGCGCGTACAATATCCGGGACATGGGCGGCTACCGGACGGCGGGTGGAAAAACAGTCCGCTGGGACACGGTGTTCAGATCCGGCGATCTGAACAAGTTGACCAAAAATGATGCGGCGTATCTTGAGGCTCTGGGAATTAAAACTGTTGTGGATTTCCGTTCCCGGTCCGAGAAAGACGAAGCGCCGGACACTCCCCTTGCTACAGTAACGGAAACAGTGGAACTGCCGATTGATACCGGGAACGTCATGGATTACGCAAGCATGGTGCAGGCAACGGCGGAACAAAACGAAAATGCTCTGGTTAAGGCCAACAGGTATTTTTTCCGCAACTGCCGGAACGAGTACAAGACCTTGTTCAGTAATCTTCAGGATGCAGCCAAACTTCCGCTTCTGTTTCATTGTTCGGCGGGCAAGGATCGGGCAGGGCTGGCGGCGGCGCTGTTTTTGTCCTGCCTTGGGGTAGACCGGGAAACGGTTATTGCCGATTATCTGCTTTCCGGCGGCTATGTCGCGGAAAAATATGCCTCCATTGTAAGCCATGCTCCCCAGCTTGCCCCGCTTTTCACCGTTAAGCGTAAATACATTGAAGCCGCCTTTGACGCTATCGAGAATGAATTTATAACTGTCGAAGCATATCTGGCCGGACAACTAAATGTTGATCTGTCCAAAATGAAAGAACTCTATTTGCAGTAGCAGCGGCGTCCGAGCACAGCGGCTGCATTTTCAGGCAGGGCCAGCGCATATAAATTTATAATTCCTTATGGGATAAGGAATTAGCTTTTTTAGACTATTTTACTCATGATTTTGTAATTCCTTACAGGATAAGGAGATACGATTTTATATGCGCTGGCCCTGCATTTTCAGGCGTATACCATTTTACGAATGTATATTAATATTACCTTATGCCGCTTATCGCCGATCTGCATATCCATTCCCGGTATTCACGGGCCACCAGTTCCCGGCTTACTCCTGCGTATCTTGACCGCTGGGCGCGGATCAAGGGGATCGGCCTTGTGGGCAGCGGCGACTGCACCCACCCCCAATGGCTTTCGGAATTGCGGGAAAATCTGGATGATGCGGAGCCAGGCCTTTTTGTACTAAAGGATTCCGTCCGCGCCGGGTTTGACGGCGGGCCTGCCCGCGCGGAAGAACTGCCCCAGCCGCTGGAGGCCGGCGGCGAATGGCCGGGTGGAACGCCGGATAATATTCCCCGCTTTGTATTAACCGGGGAAATCAGTACCATTTACAAACGTGGCGGCAAAACCCGCAAGGTGCATCACGTGGTGATTCTGCCCGGTTTCAGGGCAGCCGCCGCTTTTCAGACCAGGCTTGAACGCCTTGGCAACATTGCCTCTGACGGGCGGCCCATTCTTGGGCTGGATTCCCGCGATCTTCTTTCCCTGCTGCTTGAAGCCGATCAAAGTTCCCTGCTTGTTCCCGCCCATATCTGGACTCCGTGGTTTTCGGCATTAGGCGCAAAATCGGGCTTTGATTCCATCGAAGAATGTTACGGTGATCTTGCCTCGTTTATTCCCGCTGTAGAAACGGGCCTTTCCTCCGACCCGCCGATGAATTGGGCGCTTGCATCGCTTGACCCTTACTCGATTATTTCCAATTCCGACGCCCATTCACCGGATAAGCTGGGACGCGAAGCGACGATCTTTAACATGGAACTTTCCTGGCCTGCACTGTGCGGGGCAATGCGGGGCGGGGTTCTTGCTACCATCGAATTTTTTCCCCAGGAGGGAAAGTACCACTACGACGGCCACCGCAAATGCGGCGTCTGCATAACGCCTGCGGAAGCGGCGGAACGGAAGGATGAGCTTACAGCTAACGGTGAAATTCTGTGCCCGGTCTGCGGCAGGGCCTTAACCAGAGGCGTTATGGGCCGGGTGCTGGAACTTGCCGGCCGGCCCCTTGCCGCTCCTGGCCCTGACGCCGCCGGTAAGCGCCGCCCCTTTCATTCGCTTATTCCGCTGAGGGAGATTCTGGGCGAGCTTTTAAAAACCGGCCCTGCTTCAAAAAAAGTTGACGCGGCATATTGCGGCCTTATCGAAAAAACCGGGGGCGAATTTGCGCTGCTTATGCACATGGACTTAGCCGCCATTGGCCGGCTTAAAATCCAGGGGCTTTCCGGGGAACTGCTTGCCTGTGCCATTGGCCGGATGCGGCGGGGCGAGGTATCGATAAGTCCCGGCTATGACGGCGAGTACGGCGTTGTGCGGGTGTTCCCGCCCGGAGAGCGGATTGAAGGTTCAGGCGGAAGGCTTTTTGAAGACGATGCGTTGAATCATTCCGGCAATTCGCCCGCGCCGGGCGGCGCCGGCATAAAAATTACACATAACAAAAAACCGCTTGCCGGGGAAAAAGGTCCAGGGGGCGTTGCGGGGGTAAAACCCCCGCTGAGGGGGGCGCCGGAGGACTTGACGCGAAGCGGCAAGGCCAGAGGCAGGGGGGAGGCTTCCCCCCTTATGATACACACATTCGATTCCGTTCAGGAAGAAATTATCAATTATCAGGGACTGCGGACTCTGATCATTGCCGGGCCGGGAACCGGCAAAACTGCGGTGCTGGCCGCGCGGATTGCCCGTCTTATAAGCAAGGGGCCAAAAGCGGAATCGATTCTTGCCTTGAGTTTTACTGTTAAAGCCGCCGCTGAACTGCGGGAGCGGATTGGAACGATGTCCGGCGGGGAACGAAATTGCGGCGCTGTAAGCGCAAGTACTTTTCATTCGTTTTGCTGTTCAACGCTGCGGGAACAGGCCGATGCGGCGGGGCTTTCCGCCGGTTTTGGAATTATTGGCGAAGCTGAGCGGGAAGAGCTGCTGCGGGAATTGTGCGGGCAGTCCGGGGGGAAGGCCGCTCCAAAGGCGGGAAAGCTGGGGAGCTACATTGAAGAGCGGAAACGTTTTTTGCTGCTTCCCGGCGAATCGCGGCCAAAGGCCGCCGGGGAAATAATCGATTCCCTTGGAACGCTGTTCCCCGTTCCGCAGCCTGAGCCGGAACTGGAAAGTCTTTATTTCCAATACCGCAGCCGCCTGCGCGAAAAAGGTCTTTTGGATTACGAAGACCTGGTTGCGGGAACGGCGCGGCTTTTTTCCGCCCAAAAAAATGTTCTTGCTGAATACCGGCGGCGCTTTCGCCATATTTTTGTTGACGAGTACCAGGATATAAACCTTGGCCAGTATGCGCTGCTGCGGCTTTTGGCGGACGATGGCGAAGACGAAGCTCCGGCGCTGTGGGTCATTGGGGACCCCAATCAGGCGATCTACGGTTTTCGCGGTTCGGACAAACGATTTATTGACCGTTTCCTGTTTGACTACCCCGGCGCCCGGCATTTTGAACTTGCAAAAAGTTTCCGCTGCGCTGATCCGATTATCAGCGCGGCAGGGCGTCTTGCCGGATATTCCCTGCAAGGAACCGCAAGGCCCGTTGACCTGTACCGCTTTGAGTACGCAAGCGACAAATCCGAGGCGGAAGGCATTGCCCGCGCCGTTTCCCGTCTTATCGGCGGCGCAAGTTTTTTTGCCAGGGACAGCGGCGATGCCGGTGCGGAAAGCATGGACCTCTGGTCAGGCGGCGGCGGGTATGCCGATACAGCGGCCCCCGGTGACTGCGCCGTTTTGATCCGGGCCGCAGCCTTTGCCGCGCCTGCAGCCAAGGCGCTTAAAGATCATGGTATTCCGTTTACGTTGACCGGCGCACAGCCCTGGTGGGAAGATGATCCGTTCAGGCCTTTTTTAAACCGGCTTCGTACCAGTGCGAATAGGGAACAAGAATTTGAAAGTGAAAAGGAAAACCCCGCCCTGGAGCGGCTTTTTGAACTTGCGAATTTTTTGGGCGGTGTGCATCCTTTGCTTGACGCGCTTGCAACCAGCGATGCAGGCGCTATTCCCGATTTCCGGCGCGAGGGTGTCAGCATAATGACCATGCATGCATCCAAAGGGCTGGAATTTGATCATGTTTTTGTACTTGGCCTGGAGGACGGCGTTTTGCCCTTTACCCTTTACGGGGACGAAAGCCCTGAACGTATTGAAGAAGAGCGCCGTCTGCTCTATGTCGCCATGACCAGGGCGAGGATCGGCCTGCATCTCTCGTGGGCGCGTTCACGGAATTTTAAAGGAAGAATGTTAACCGGCGCGCCCAGCCGTTTCCTTGCGGAACTGGAAAATATTATTCCGCTGGCGGAGGGCATGAAGCCCAAAAAGAAAACCGCTCAATTGAATTTGTTTTAGTCAGCTTGAGCTGTAAGAGCCTGTAATAAAATGAACAGGCCACCTGGCGTCGAAAAATTCCCCCTAAAGCCCACACGAAAAATACCGACATATAGATAAGGGTAAATTTGTGCAAGACGGCATGGAACTAAGAGAACTGGATTACACTCTGGCGGAATTGCGGGAAGGCTACAATCAGTGCGTCAGATTAATACGGAAGACATACGATTACCTGGAACAGGTAGGCGTTAAGGAATTCAACAAATACTCAAAATATAAATGGAGTCTGGACCGCGAAAAGGGCGCGACCTATGTTTGTGTACGACAGGGCAACAGTCTGATGAAAAAAAGCCTGGTAAAAAGTTCCGGCCTGCTGAATGACGCTGAACTATATAAATGGATAGAACGCAAAGACCTTGTTTGCGAAGCCCTGGACGAGGCCAGTGAATATATTAGGGACAAAGTACGCCTTTTAAAACGAAAAATGGACGAAGCCATGACCAGCATGGCCGTATACGAGGACAAACTGAACGACTTGGCAGACGAAGTGGAAGAAGTTTGCGAAGAGCCAGACGCCTGCAAGGTGATCCAGATGACCGGTATTCCGCCGCGATACTGTCCATGGCCCGGTACTCCCGCAGATATTGTAAAGTAATAGAGGTTGTTGCAAAACTTCAGTTTTGCAACAACAACCGCTAAAAAAGGCAGTTTTGTAGGCCGTAGGCCGAAAAACTGCAAGAGCCTGTACAAAACTAACCGAGTTTTGCAAAAGGCTCAATATACAGTCTATCTTTAACCGTCAGTTTGGGCGGTTTCCCGCCGTTCCGGTGCAAAGCATCGTATTTTCTTTGAAGAATCGGCCGCATTTTTTTAAAGGCATCGGGTTTTACCCCATACAGCCGTTTAAAAAGAACCGCTTTGGCATCCGCTGTCTTTTCCCTCCCCTCATGCAATCATTATGCATCCGTGATGTTATTAAACAAGTCTAATATTTTTTTAACCAATTTTAGATCAAACTGCTTATAACGTTCCGGC
>JAITHQ010000061.1 GCA_031279925.1 Treponema sp.
GTTCTGCTGTAGGTGTGGGACATAAAACTTACCACAAGCCGCCGCGCCGGATAAAATTGTTTTAATCCTTCAAGGGTTGTTTTAATCGCCGTGGGGTGGTGGCCGTAATCATCCATGAATACTATGCCGCCCGCTTCTCCAATAATTTCCGAGCGCCGCTTTGCTCCCCTGAAATTTTCCAGCGCTGTTTTTGCCGCCGCAAGAAGATTGCCGTTCCAGCCGCCAAATTCTTTTGTTACCAGAATCGATGCAAGCGCCAGGGCGCAGGCGGCGTTCAGCGCCTCGTGCCGTCCGGGAAGGCGGAGTGTGAATTCACCGGGAAAACCGGCAAGGCCAAAAAACGCCCGCTCGTTTTCTACCTTATAAAAAGTAATTTGATAATCGCCCGTTGCGGTAAAGCCGTAGGGGATTGGCCGGATTGCCTGTTTTTCATTTTTGATTATTGCGGCGACTTCACTTGCGCCCGGATCATCGGCGCAGTAGATTAACTCTCCCTCCGGGGGAAGGAGGCGGCAGTAGTCAACAAAAGCGCCGCGTATTGATTCATAGGTGGG
Source organism: Treponema sp. (assembly GCA_031279925.1). The sequence goes on from JAITHQ010000061.1 coordinate 555, forward strand.
AAAAAAATCCTGATGATCGCTTTCCACGGCGGTTAAAATAATTCGCCGGGGATGAAAAGCGAGAAAATGCCTGCGGTACTCGCAGGTTTCGGCGATAAAATATTTGCCGCCAAGATTGAGGGTTGACCTGCCGTTGAAATCCGCCACGGCGCTGCCCGCAAGCACCTGCGCCGGAAGGCCGAGCGCGCGCGTCAATGCCCCGCACATTGCCACAGTGGTGGTTTTGCCGTGAACGCCGGCAACGCCCGCCGAATCAAAAGCGGCTGAATACGCGCCCAAAGCGTCGCCGTATTTTACCAGCGGGATGCCGCGCCGCCGCGCCTCGGCAAGCTCCACGTTGCCTTCCTCGCTGTAGGCGGCGGAATAAATCACCATATCGATATTGTTCCCGATGTGTGAAGCGTCAAACGTTTCGTGGCAGGGGATTCCAAGTTCCCGCAGAATCGCGCTGGTATAAAAAACCTCGCCGGTATCGGAACCGCTTGCCGTTATGCCGGAACCATGCAGGAGTTCCGCAAGGGCGCAGACGCCGGTTCCTTTAAGCCCGGTAAAATACACCCGCGAACCGGGACGGAGGGTTTCTAAAAGCGATTCCATAGTTATTTGTACATTAAAATTGAGGGTGATTGCAAGCCTTGGATATCCTTATGCAAGTTTTTTTAATTGGCTGTCACCGCAAGAATATAGTTTGCCTGCTGTTTCTATATCTTGCCGGCTATCTCTGTTTGATACTTCATCGCGTTTATGGTAACAACATATTGTGTAATAATCCGTATCAAAATCATCCTCCGTATAAAAAATATTGGAAAATTTACTTTGTTCATACTCCAGAAAAATTAATATCCACCATAAATTAATGTATCAAATATACGAAAATGAAAATAGACTTGTTCGGAAACATCGTTGGTTCCCCCACAAGTTTTGCAGTTGCTCAGGTTAAAGCCCTGCGAAATTGCATTTTTAAATGGAAGTTATTTAGAAACTGAAATTGCTGAATAACTCGAGCCTGTTGCAAAACTCGGTTAGTTTTGCACAGGCCCTTGCAGTTTTTCGCCCTATGGGCTACAAAACTGCATTTTTTAGCGGTTGCTGTTGCAAAACTGAAGTTTTGCAACAGCCTCACTCTAATCGAATTAAAATTATGAGAATGCGGATACATTCAAAGAACATGCAAAAGTTTAGCAGGCCAACTCGGAATTGCCGGTTGCCGGGCAGGGAACCTTCTCATTTTGCCCTTTTCGTGATAAACTAACTTCTGTGAATAGACTGGATAAAACTATCGATTCCCTTATGGGAACCTATAGCGCCCACGGAATGGTAAATCATTCGGGCGGAGCAAATCTTCCCGGCAGGGAAATCATAACCCATATTGTGCAGGGCCTGGACGAGCTGATCTTTCCCGGCTTTCGGGAGAATCAGGGTTTGGATCACAATAACCTTAGGCTTATCACTGCGGAAAAGGTAAACCACCTTGCGCGTGAACTGATCCATGAAGTTGAAAAAAGTCTTGCCTTTTCCGCCCGCTCCGGTGATTTTAGCTGCGGCCACGGCGGGTGCCACGCTGCGGCGGAGCTTATCGTTAACAGTTTTTTTGAGGAACTTCCGGCTATTCGCCGTATCCTCTCGCTGGATATGGAGGCCAATTTCCGGGGCGATCCTGCGGCAAAGAACATCGAAGAGGTGATTCTTTCTTATCCCGGCTTTAGGGCAATTACCGTACACCGCCTGGCCCACTATTTCTGGAAGGCCCAGGTGCCCCTTATCCCCCGCATGATGAGCGAGATGGTACACGGCAGCACCGGCATTGATATTCATCCTGGCGCGGAAATCGGCGAATCGTTTTTTATCGATCATGGAACCGGCGTCGTTATTGGTGAAACTACAATTATTGGCAGAAACGTTAAAGTCTACCAGGGCGTTACCCTGGGGGCGCTCTCCGTAAAAAAAGAAGAAAGCAGATGCAAGCGCCACCCCACCATCGAAGATGACGTTACTATTTATTCCAACGCCACCATTTTGGGCGGCGAGACGGTTATTGGCAGGGGCAGTACCATCGGCGGCAACGTATGGATCACCGAATCAATTCCGCCAAACACCATGATCTACACCAGGGCGGGGGAACAGGTTTCCCGCCAGCGGACTTGACTGCGGCAATGGCTGAAACATACACCAAAAAAGCGGCGTTTGTAGCCCTTGTGGGCCGCCCCTCCGTGGGAAAGTCAACGCTGGTAAACCAAATCTGCGGCCAAAAAGTCGCCATTGTCAGCGCCGCGCCGCAGACCACGCGGAACGCCATCCGGGGCATTGTCAACCGGGAGCAGGGCCAGTTGGTATTTGTGGATACGCCGGGCCGCCACCGGTCCGAAAAAAAAATCAACAAAAAATTGATGGAAGTTTCGTTCAGGGCTGTGGCTGAGTCTGACCTGGCGCTTTATGTGCTGGACGCTTCCCGCGCTCCCGGCCCTGAAGAAGCGGAAGTTGCCGCGCTGCTTGCCCCGCTGGCGGAACGGACGGCGGCGGCAATCAACAAAGCCGATGCGCCGGGCGCGGACTGCCTGCGCTCCCGCGAATTTCTTTCCCAAAACCTCCCTGGCCTTTCAGGCGAGCGCTGTTTTACTGTTTCCGCCAAAAACAACGAAGGCATTGAGCCGCTGCTTGCCGCGTTATACGCAATGGCCGGCGAAGGGGAGCCGTTTTACGGAGAAGACTATTACACCGATCAGCCGGTTGATTTCCGCATAGCCGAGATTATCCGCGAACAGGCAATCAACCGGCTGCGGCAGGAGCTGCCCCATTCCCTGTATGTAGAAGTAGCGGACGCGGAATTTACCGAAAGCCCAAGGGCCGGATCGCATTTGTGGGCGCGGGCCTTTATCATTGTGGAGCGGGAATCGCAGAAGGGCATGGTGGTAGGTAAAGACGGCGGCATGATTAAAGCAATCCGAAAAGCCGCGCTGCAAGACCTTCGCCGCATCTTTGACTGGAAGATCGATCTTGATCTGCGGGTAAAAACCGCCAGGGACTGGCGGCATAACGACACGACGCTGCGCAGGCTGATAAACTAATGTAAATCGAATTTTAATATTTTTGGGAAGCCTGTGTGTTACCGTGCCGTAAAAAATTGAATTTGGTATTTTTAAGAAGGGAAAGGTAAATGCAGCCCTGGTTAACGGTATTTTTCCCGCAGGGCTTCAGCTACCAGCGGAGGAACCATGCCGGAAACGTTTCCATGAAAAGAAGCCAGTTCTTTGATGGCAGAAGAACGCAGTATAAAATATTCCGGATCGGTGGTCATAAAAATCGTCTCGATCCGGGAATCCAGAGCTTTGTTCATCATAGAAAGCTCAAATTCGTAAGAAAAATCGTTCAGCCCGCGAACGCCCCGCACCAGCAGCCGAATATCATGCTTTTGAAGGAATTCCACAATAAGTGAATCGCAAACCGTTACAGCCACGTTTTGCCGGCCATCGGCAAGACGGCGAAGCATAGAAACCCGCTCATCTGCGGAAAAAAGGTATTTTTTCTGGTGATTTTTGGCAACTACTACCACAAGTTCGTCAAAAATAGCAGCCGCCCGCTGAATTATATTGAGATGGCCCAATGTAGGCGGATCAAACGATCCGGGAAACGCCGCTTTAAGCACAAGCTAACAATAAAAGAGCGGCCCGCCTTTGGTCAAGTAGCAGGAACCAGGGCGAGCGCACTATGTATGCTAACTCTTTATACTGTAAAGAATTACGATTTCAGCCCTGAAAAATGACTGTAAGCTAATTCTTTATACCATAAGGAATTAGAAATCATAGTGCGCTGGCCCTGTAGCAGGAACCCCTATACGGAAGGCCGGAATCTTCCAGCGCCGGTCTTTGGAGTCTAAATGATGTCCATGCTTTCCATTCGGTTAGCGGCATTATTTTGGTCTTTTAACCAAGCCATTGCCTCATCAAGCGTTTTTCCCTCTCGCAATAATTGGGCCAACGCAAGCCAGCCTTCTTC
>JAITHQ010000067.1 GCA_031279925.1 Treponema sp.
CGCCTCGCGTATTGATGAGCGATGTGCCCGGCCTGCAACAGTTTTTCCATGAGGATTTTATCCTCGTTGTCCACATTCGGCATGATTGCTTTCATGTCACAAGTGTATCATAGTGTTTGTCTTTTTGTCTATATATGTTTTGGACAGAATACTAGGTGCAAACCGAAGATCAATCCAACGAAATCACCGCCATACCCCAACTGCTTGCCGCTCTGGACATAGCCGGCTGCATCGTTACGATTGACGCGATGGGCTGCCAGAAAGAGATTGCGAAGGATAGTATCAGCACAAAAGGGGAGTATGTCCGGTCCTTCAAGGAAAACTATCTGGAAACTCACCGTGAAGTCCAAGAGTTATTTGAAGAACGCAGCATGAGCGAAGCGGGGTATAGTGAAGCAACCAAAGACCACGGACGGGCTGAAAAACGGGAAGCGAGGCTGAGTACGGATATTCCCTGGTTTGCCGGGAAGAAACAATGGAAGGGTTTGCAAGGGTTCGGCTGTATCTGTTCCAGCCGGGCGGTGAAGGGGAAGACTACCACCGAGCAGCGATACTTTCTGACCAGTCTGGCCGGCGCCGCCCAATTCTCCCGGTCGGTGAGAACGTACTGGGGTATTGAGAACAAGTTACATTGGACGCTGGACGTGGCGTTTCGGGAGGGTTACGCCCGGAACCGGAAGGACCATTCGGCGGCAGATATGGCGGTATTGCAAAAAATCACGTTGAACCTAATCCGTTTGGAGCCGACGGAGAAATACCGTACCCAAAAGCGCTCTCTGAACCGCAAACGGCTCTATGCTTCCTACAACCCGGACTTCCTGCTTAACATTTTACTCAATTTATAATGCGGTTGCCCTGCATAGGGCTTAAGGGTCTCTGCATTTACTTGCTTTCTTACGCAAGAATATAAACGTTGCTTTGCGTTAAAATTGAAAACCAAATGCAGCAGCCCTGCATGAGCTTGCCAGGTTTCCACCTTATTCAACAATCATCAAATCGCTAAAATACAGGGTTTCGATTTTGCCCAGGCGCAGAAGGCCGTTGTAGCGGCGCAAAATTTCGGTTTTGGCAGCCTCCTCGTCCAGGCTGTCAAATTTTTCCGGGGGAAGCGAAGAAAAATAATCGACTGCGTTAGTCCTAAAGTCGCCAATGCGGGAGGCCAGCTCTTCGGTAAAGGCGCGATCCCCCGGAGGGTATGGAAAGGCAATGGAAAGCAGCATGGTCGCGCCGCCTGAAGCCGAGCGTACCGGAATTCTTAGGCGGCCTATGCCGGTAAATACGCTGACCGGCCTGCCGCCGGTATTGCCGCCAGGAGCAGGGACTGCGCCGGCAGCAGCCGGGCGGCCAAGACGGAACAGCGGGCCTGAATCGGGTGAACGAAAAATGGCATACAGGCTGCCGCCAAGGATCAACAGGATTAAGACAAGGAGCAAAGCAACAATAATGCGGTACACGATTAAAAGGTTCCTGGAAGGCGGCGTTAGTATTCGCTTCATTTTTTTATTGTGCGCAATTTTTCGTAAATAATCTACAGTAGCTGTAAAAGGCTGCCTGGTATTTACCGCCTCCAGTATACCGGGCTAAACAAAATAAACACCGTCCACATTTCAAGCCTGCCGGCGATCATCACAAACGAGTATAGCCATTTAAGGTAATCCGCAAAGTCCCTGTAATTGCGGCCAGGGCCGATTGCGCCAAAACCAATGCCGACATTCCCGGTAATCGAAAGGGCCGTGCTGAACGAAGAAAAAATATCCACGCCGGACGCGGCGGTTACAAGGCTTGTTATTCCAACTACGGCGATATACATAAAAAAGAAACCCGCTACGCCGTAAATAATGTCTTTCCGGCCAACTCGTTTGTTAAGCTGTATGCTGAACACCCCGCTGGGGTAAACAATCCGGCGCAGTTCGTTGCCCATCTGTTTCCAAAGCACCACATGACGAATAACTTTAAATCCACCGGCGGTGGAGCCTGAACAGCCGCCGATAAACATCAGAATAAACAGAACCATCCGGGCAATGCCGGGCCACTGTTCGTAATCGGCAATGGCCGAGCCGGTAGTGGAAAGAACAGAGGCCGCCTGATATGACGCATAACGAATGGCCTCCCCCGCTGAACCGTACACCGGAACCAACGAAAAGGTAATTATTCCCGCCGCTGTTAGAAAAACAATAATATAGGCGCGGGCCTCGGTATTTTCCTTTAGCTCCCGGAATTTTCCCCGCAGAAGCCGGTAGTAGAGGTTAAAATTAAGCCCTGCAAACAGCATAAAAACCGTAGACACCCAGTCAATAAAAGGTGAATCGAATGAGGCAATTCCCTCGTTCCTGGTGCTTACCCCGCCTGAAGCCATTGTAGTCAAGCTGTGGCAAAGCGCGTCGAACCAGTTCATGCCGCCGGCAAGATAAAGGCCGAACAGGGTAAGGGTAAGAACGCAGTACGCCAGCCAGAGCAGTTTTGCGGTGACAGTTACCTTTGGCGTAATTTTTTCTTTTTCCGGCCCCGGCGCTTCCGCCTTGATAAGCTGGAAACCGCCAATACCCAGAAGAGGCATTAAGGCCACCGAGACAAGCACGATGCCAATGCCGCCAAACCAGTGGGCAAGACTGCGCCAGAGCAGGAGCGAGCGGGGCAGGGCTTCAATATCGCTTATCGTGGTGCCGCCGGTGGTGGCAAAGGTACAGGCGCTTTCAAAAAGCGAATCGCTCCACCCAAGGCCGGACAGGTGAAAGGGAACCGCGCCGATACATGCCGCCAATAGCCAGGTAACAAAAACCAGAAAAAAGCCGTCGCGGGCGTTAAGGTTTAGCTTTTTTTTCCGCAGCGAAAAAAAACTTGCACAAGCCAAAACTGCAACAATGCCCATAGGAACGGCAAAAGAGCGGATCATGGCCCGTTCCCTGTATGCAAAGGCCATAAAAAGGGGGGGGATCATCATTACCGGAATAAAGCCCAAAAGGGCGGTCAATACCCTAAGCAGAATAAATTTTTTGGCAAACCGCCGCCGCTTCATTTTTGCTTGCCTACCTTCGCCAGAACTCGCGGGTAAAAAGGACCATCACGGTCCACAGTTCCAGCCTGCCCAGAATCATCACAAAGGAAAGGCTCCATTTTACATAAGGGGGAAAACCGGGAAATATATTGAACGGCCCCAGTTTCCCCAGCCCCAGGCCGGTGTTTCCCATACAGATCAGGGCCGTGTTAATCGAAGTAAAAACATCCGCGCCTGAGCCGCTGACCAAAAGAGCCGTTAAAAAAACAAGCGCAAAATAGAGAAACACAAAACCTGCTACGCCATAGACCACGTCCTTTTTTCCGCTCTTGCCGTCCAATTGAATATTGAACACCCCCCTAGGGTACACGATTTTTTTCATCTCATTTGAACATTGTTTTGCAAGTATAACATACCGTATTACTTTTACCCCGCCTGAGGTTGAACCGGAGCAGCCGCCAATAAACAGCAGGAACAGCAGCACGCCCTGGGCAAGCGCCGGCCACGCGTTATAATCGGCGTTAAAAAGCCCGGTAGTGGTAAGTATAGAGGCGGTATTAAAAAAAGCCAGCCGCAGGGCTGCTTCTACAGAGCCAGAGCGGGGAATAATGGTAATGCCAATAATGATAACGGCGGCAAGCACAATTGCGCCATATACCCTGGCCTCGCTGTTGCGCAGCAGGTCCCGGAATTTGCCCCGGAACAGCCGCCATATAAGCGAAAAATTGAACCCCGCAAGGAGCATAAAAACCACACAGACCCATTCAATTGCCGGTGAATTGTAATAGGCAATACTGTCATTGCGGGAAGAAAAGCCACCGGTAGCCACGGTTGAAAATGCGTGAACAAGCGCGTCGAACCAGTCCATACCAAAGCAAAAGAGCAGGAGCGCATTGGCCGCGGTAAGGGCAATGTAAAGCAGCCAGAGCAGCCGGGCGGACCGTGTAATGCGGGGGGCGACCTTTTCCTTTTCGGGGCCGGTCGATTCAGCCTTTACCGCCTGGCCCCCCCCCGCCCCCAAAACGGGAATTACGGCAACGGTAAGCGCTACAACCCCCATGCCCCCCAGCCAGTGGCTTAAGGCCCGCCAAAACAGCAGGGGGCGGGGCAGGGCTTCGATGTCGCGTAACACCGTTGCCCCGGTAGTAGTAAAACCGGAAACGCTTTCAAAAAACGAGTCGGTAAAACTGGCGATGTATCCGCTGCAGTAATACGGAAGCGCCCCCAAAAGGCAGGCGGCAAACCAGGCAAGAGAAACAAACAGAAAGCCCCTGGCGTTTCCGGTCAAGGCGCCAAAACCGGCGCCGCCTGTTCCTTTTTTTGTTTTTGGCAATCTGCGGACCATAGAAACCTTACAGGGCCGCGCCAAAATATTTTTCTATTTCCGTTTGGCTGCCGGTTTTGGCAATAAGCACAATACGGTCTCCTTCGCTAAAAACATATCCGCCGCTTGGAATAAACGAATTGCCGCCCCGGTTTACCAGCATCAAAAGCCCGCCTGCGGAAAGTTTAAATTCGCTTATCAGCTTGTCCACAACCGGCGCGTCTTTGGCAATTTCAATTTCAATAATATCCACGCTGCCATCGCCTATACGGTGAATCTCTTTAATGCCGCTGCCCATCAAATGCGAGAGAATAGAATCTACTACAACCGACTTCATGGGTATTACCACATCCACCCCCAGGTGTCCGGCCATTGCCGCATAGCCCGATCCGGTGACAATGGCGATTGTCCGGTCAATACCACGGGATTTAAGATACACGGCAGTGATAATATTCAATTCCTGGTTGTTGGTGGTAGTTACCAGAAGGTCAAGATCGTCCAACTGTTCCTCGTTAACAAAACTCTCGTCAGAAATATCTTCGTTAAGAACAAGGGCTTCGGGGAAACGGGCCGCCAGTTCCTTGCATAGCCGGTAATCCTGTTCGATGATCACAATCCGGCGGCTGCTGCGGGGCGAGAACGCCTTAATAAGGGGAAAAAGAAAATTGTGTTTTTCACGCCGCCGCTCTGCCTGCTGTACCGTACCGGAAAAACCGTTTTTCCCCAGAAGACCTTCGGCCAAAAGCGAACCGAGTCTGCCGCCGCCGACTATGCCTATTTTATGGATAGGCTTTTCGGTTTCTCCGGCAAACCTGAAAATTGCGGGCAGGTCTTTTCCGTTGGCAAGAATGTAGACCCGGTCGCCTTTTGCAAGCACCGTTGCGCCTGACGGAAGCAGCACTTCTTCGCCGCGTTCAAGCAGCGTTACCAGGCTCTCGGCCACTACCAGATTCCGGTAATCCTTAAGGGCAAGCCCGTCAAAGGCGCTTCCCTCTGCCACATCAATGGAACCCAATTCGTAGGGGGTATTTGAAAAGGAAATAACATGCCCCATTGCCCCATGTTCAATCGCTTTTATTATTGAGCGGCACGCTTCGATATTTGGATGAATAAAATGATCGATGCCCAGCACCTGTTTGTCGCCGGCGCGGCTAAGGTGCATGTAGTCATCGTTGCGCACCCTGGCAATTTTTAAAAGGCCGTTGTTTTTGCCATAGCGCGAGGCGGCCAGCCCGCAGATGATCATGTTGACTTCATCGGAATCGGTAACGCAGACCAGAGCATCCGCTTTTGTAATGCCCGCCTCTTCCAGCGCCTTGATGCTGTTTCCCTCGTCATGGATCACCATGCAGTCAATACGGTTGGATGCATGCCGCGCCCGTTCCTCGTTTGACTCGATAATGGAAACATCATGTTTTTCCTGGATGAGATGCTTTGCCACTTGAGCGCCGACCATGCCGGCCCCTACAATTACAATACGCATTTGAAAACTGCGGCCATAATAGCATAAAAACGCATTGTGGTATATGATACATTCAGGAAGTGGAGCCGGTTTTAAAACTGCTGTAAAGGGGATGTGTATGAAATATCTTGTTATATCGGGGAATCCGAAAAAAGACGGCCTTTGCGCATCTGTGTGTGATGAAATAATCCGGGGAGCGAAAGACGGCGGCGCGGAAACGGAACTGCTTGTTCCCGGCGGGCTGGAGCGCTGCCACGTCTGCGGTGACGGATGGGGAACCTGCCGGGCGCAGCATTACTGTACATTTGGCCATGACGGTTTTACCGAAGCCCAGCAGAAAATACAGCAGGCGGATCAGTTTTGTTTTATAACGCCTGTGTACTGGTCGGAAATGGCCGAGGCCCTTAAGTGTTTTTTTGACCGTCTGCGCCGCTGCGAGGCGCTGGTTTTCGCAAGCCGCGATGTCCGCCCGCCCGTCCTGGAGGGCAAACAGGTTTTGCTGGTCGCCAGCCCCGGCGGATCGGGCAACGGGGCGGTAGAATGTCTGGATCAAATGGACCGTTTTTGCCGCCATACAGGGGCGGTAATTTTTGACTATATAAGCGTTAACCGCTGGAACCATGACTACAAAAAAACCGCCGCTTACGCTGCAGCCAGGGCAATGGCAGAGGGCAGGCTGGCGGGGAAATCCCTGTATATAGTGCATTAAGTTAAGTATATGAAAGTTCAAAATAATCATAAATCCCATCACTGACGGATTGGAAATTGTGTAAGGTATTACGTAGATGTCTTTTCATGGTTGCCCATGATTGCTCTATCGGATTATACTCAGGAGAATAGGGAGGCAGAAATAATAATCGCATCTTCCCTCTTGCCGGCTTGCGTAATACGCTCTTACGGTGGAATTTCGCGTTGTCCATGATTGCCGTACAGCCTTTGGGTATTGCCGCCAGCAAACAGGTTGCAAACCAATTTTCAAAAAACTCGCCGTCGGTTGACTGCTGGTAACATGCAATACCATAATGCTTGCCGTTACACAGAGCGCCAATGACATTTACCCGGTCAAAATGGCGTCCCGGTTTGACGTCTTCAATGGGTTCCCCTCGCGGGGCGCGGCCGTATTCCCGTTGTAAATAAGTGTTTACGCCGCTTTCA
>JAITHQ010000068.1 GCA_031279925.1 Treponema sp.
CGCCTCGCGTATTGATGAGCGATGTGCCCGGCCTGCAACAGTTTTTCCATGAGGATTTTATCCTCGTTGTCCACATTCGGCATGATTGCTTTCATGTCACAAGTGTATCATAGTGTTTGCCTTTTTGTCTATATATGTTTTGGACAGAATACTAGTATTCCGTCATGGTTCAAACAGTGCATAAAGACGGCGTAGTTTTATCCGCGCCTCTTTGGTGGTAAACCTCCAGTTGGTTTTCTTTCCCCTTTTGTTCCTCGCCCTACTCCACGCTTCCTCTTCTTGCTTCATCTGTTCAATCGTTGCCACCTGACTGGAAAGGCCGTGGTTCGCCAGCACATTTATCTCTATCACCGCCAGGTTTAGCCAACTCCCTTGCTTCGGCGGGTAGTGTATCTCAAGCCGGTCTCGTATCCGTTTCGCTGCTTCAGGCGGAAAGGTTTCGTATAGTGCCGCGATACCATGCGTGTTCAGATTGTCCATCACCAAAACTATTTTTCGGCTTCGGGAAAATTAACCTCAACCAGGTGTTTTATTTCCCACGCCCAGTCCTTCCGTTTCCGCTGTTCCCTCACCGCTACCCTCCGTCAGCCCTCAAGCGGCGCGGCGAACATGAATAACCCGCAGGTCCCATTACGCGCATACTCAGTGTCCTATTTTACCATGGTTCCCGCCCCCGCCGGCAGGGGCGTCCGCACTTCCCCTATCAATTGTTTGGGGCATTCATCCATACACCCAAGCGGGCGTTTCTCTTCCTCTTCCCTGGTGTATACGTCCACTACATCCTCCTTCGCCGCTACAAACTCCCCATTGCCTCCGGGCGGAATATACCATTCAGCGCTTCGCCAAGGCTTAAGTTCGTTCTTTATTAATGTCTGCCTTATGGTCTCCTGGCTTGCTTTTTTGACATCCGTGTTTGCAAGAACGCTCCATATCCTCCGCAAGCAGACTGAGCGTCCACCGGCTTCTGCCCTCTGGTTTCGGTCCGCATACCAGCGCGATCAGACGCGGTTCGTTCTGCCCCTGTATCGACCGGGGACGGCGTCCTTTCCCTTTACTGTTCAGCGTGGTTTCAAACCCCTCTTCCACAAACCGCTCCCTCAACTGTTCAAGCCCATGCCGGGATATTCCGTTGCGTTCGGCAATCATAAGGTCTGTGCGGCCTTCATCGGCTAATAGCGACGCCTGAGTGCGTTTTCGTTTTTACGCGTCATGCTTCCCTTTGTTTAATATTCCATTTCATCTCTGTTTCTATTCCCTTTAGTGCTTCTTTCTTGATTCACTATATAATCTGGTGAATACGGCGGCAGAAAGAGCAATCGTACTTTTCCTGCGGCAAGTTTACGCAGTCTCTTTTATGGTGGAACGGCGCGTTGTTTATGATTACCGTATGCCCTTTGGATATCGCCAGCAGCAAACAGCCGGTAGACCACCTTTCAAAAAACTCACTGTCTGTTGATACCATTCAATAGCGTAATACGTTCCATTATGTAGGTGGTTTATTCATGCCGAAAGGGTTTAATACCTCGCCTTTCGGGGCGAGGTATTTGATTCAGCGCTTCCTTTGCTTGTAAAAATTAATGCCGTTCCCTGCAACCAAACGGCTTCTGTAGGGTCTCATTATTTAATATACTTACAAGCAGGGCCTGTGGCCGCGTTAAGGAGGTTTTTATGGCGGTTCCATATACAAATAAGCCGTGGGCTTTTTTGAACGATTACCGGGGAAAGGCGTTTGCGGGCGAATGGCCTACGCTGACTGAGATGTTTAGGATTACCGTTTCCCGCTATGGGGAGCGTCCCTGCTTTACCATTTACGAGCCTGACCGGATCAGTCTTAACTATACGCAGTCGTTGCGGCTTATCGAGGCGGTGGCCCGCTGGCTTTACAGCAAGGGCATTCGCCGGGGCGACCGCGTTGCCGTAACGGGCAAAAATGCCCCCGAATGGACCGTAGCCTATCTGGGCATCCTGTTTGCCGGGGCGGTTGTCGTTCCCATTGATTACCAGCTCAAAATCGAAGAAACCGATCTGCTTATCAAAACCGCCGCCGCCCGTATTCTTTTTGTGGACGAGGAAAAGCACGAATACTACACGCAAAACCCAGGCGGCCTTGAGACCGTCATATCCCTCAAAAAAGGGATTGGAACCTACGCATACGATCTGGACGGGCCGGAGGTTGAAATTGAGCAGTCTGTGGAAACGGACCTTGCGGCTATTCTGTTTACATCGGGGACGATGGGGAATCCCAAGGGGGTAATGCTCACCCACCAGAACCTGGTTTCCGACTGTTACCTCTCCCAGGGAACTCCCCTGCTGGTGTTTCATACCGACGTGTTTTACGCAATCCTTCCCATCCACCACGCCTATACCATGCTGGCGGTGTTTATCGAAGCCATTTCCGTGGGGGCGGAGGTGGTTTTTGGCAAACGGATGGTAACCAAAACAATTTTGCGGGATCTTAAAGAAGCGAAGATTACCATGCTTTTGGGAGTCCCCATGCTTTTTAACAAGGTGCTGGCCGGCATTATCCGGGGGCTTAAAGAAAAAGGCCCGGTTGTGTACGGTATTATTTCGTTTCTGATGGTTATATCGGGAATTATCAAAAAAGTGTTTAAGGTAAACCCCGGCAAAAAAATGTTCGGTTTTATTCTGAACAAGGCGAGCCTTACCTCAATACGAATCTGTATCTGCGGCGGCGGCCCTCTGGCCCCCAGTGTGTTCAGAAAGTACAACCAGCTTGGCATCGACTTTGTGCAGGGCTACGGTCTTACCGAAACCTCGCCTATCATCAACATCAACCCTATTGAACAATACAAGGAAACCAGCGTGGGAAGAATTATTCCCGGCATTGATATGAAGATACTTAATCCTGACGAGCGGGGCGTTGGCGAAGTGATCGTGAAAGGGCCGGTGGTAATGAAGGGCTACTTTAACATGAGCGAGGAAACCGCCGCGGTCTTTACCCCCGACGGCTACCTTAAAACCGGGGACCTGGGCTATATGGACAGCGAAAAGTACCTGTACCTTACTGGCCGCGCCAAGAACATGATCGTTACCGAAGGGGGCAAGAACGTGTACCCCGAAGAAATCGAAAACGAATTTCAGCTTTTTGAAGAAATAGAACAAATTCTGGTGCGGGGTTTTGTACTGGACAAAAGAGTAAAAACCGAACGTATCGAGGCGCTGGTCTACCCCAATCCGGAATACCGCGATGAAAAAGGTGCCGTCCCTTCCAAAGAAGAGATAAGGTCCCGCATCGAAAAGATCATAGCCGAGGTAAACCAGCGGCTGCTCCCCTACCAGCGCATAGAGCGGATCGAGATTCTTGATGAACCGATGGAGATGACCACCACCAAAAAAATCAAGCGGGGCGATCTGTAGCGTTTCCGCCAACCATGCCGCCGAATAAAAACCCGGCGGCACGGTTTATATTTGACGCGCTATTTCCAGCCGTTTACCTTGTTCCCCCGATTCAAGAATGCGGGTCATTATTTCCAGTACATGGATGCCAAGTTCGCCGGAAGCGCGGTGGGGCCTTCCCTGGACAATGGCCGCCGCCATATCGGCTGCGCCAATGCCGCGCCAGTTATCGCCGCTTATCCGGTGATTGCCCGGAGGGTCCAGTAGGGGCATGTCGCGCCATGTTTCAGCGTTTCGGCGCTTAATGCGGACAGGGGATACAAAAAAGTTGGGGTCGCCAATCTGCATCGTTCCTTCGCTTCCGTATATTTCAATGTGCGGCAGTGAATGATCCCATACGTCAAAGCTCATAATCATCGAAACCCTGGCCCCGTTTTTAAAATCAAGCAGGGCGGAAATATGAGTCGGCGTTTCAACCGTTATGGTTGTACCGTATTCCGGCTCGCTGGTAATAATGCGCTTTGCATGGGAAACAGCGGCGTTTCCCATTACCGCCGCAACCGGCCCCAGAAGCGAAACCAGCGCGGTAAGGTAATAAGGGCCCATGTCAAACAGAGGCCCGCCGCCCTTTGCGTAGTAAAATGCGGGAGCGGGGTGCCAATGCTCCGGGCCGTGGTTCATCAAAAAAGCCGTTCCCGCTAGAGGGCGGCCTATCCAGCCGTCTTCCAGTACTTTACGGGCCGTTTGCAGGCCCGCGCCAAGAAACGTATCCGGCGAGCAGCCGACACGCAGATTGTTTTTCTTCGCCGTTTCAAGCAGCGTTTCCGCAGAGGCCAGTCCGGCGCACAGCGGTTTTTCGTTATACACATGCTTTCCCGCCTGTAACGCCGCCTGGGCAACCGAAAAATGCGCCGCGGGCGGGGTTAAATTCACCACCATGGAAATATCGCCGCGCTCAAGCAGCGCGCCTGAATGTTCGGCATATTCAAGCCCGTATTTTTCCGCGGCGGCGCGCGCTTTTTCCTGAACACCGTCCGAAATTGCGCATAACTCAACGGCGTCAGAGAACATGCTTAACAGGTTGCTGATATAGATCCCGCTGATGTTCCCCGCGCCGGCAATAGCAGCTTTTAATTTTTCCATTTTTATTCCTCCGTTTTTTTGTTAGAGCCTGTTTAAAATCTGGAATTTTGGCGTTGCAAACGCCAAAATTATACCTTGCAGGCTCCAAAAGAGCCGAAAATCGGGATTTTTGCGGTCTATCGACTGCAAAAATCCACCATGTTAAACAGGCTCTTAGGGCTCCGGGGTAAAGGTTATATGTCCATTGCCTCGCCCCGGTAGTTAATGAACCAGCCGTTTTCAGGCGGAACTTTTTTTTCGCCGGTAAGGATTTTCAGTATGCCACAGGCGGCTTCTTCCGGCTCAATCTGGGCGTCATTGCGGCCCATAACGGTATTCATGCGGCCCGGATGCAGGGCATAAACAGTATACCGGCTGACAGTTTTGGCAAAGATGGCCGTAAGTTTATTTTGCGCGGCTTTGCTGACCGAATAGCCCGGATACTTTTCTCCGGTGTTGGTCATGGAACCGGCCTCGGATGTAACCATTATAAACATGCCGCCGTCCTTTACCAGCCGGTGAAAATATTTGATCATAATCGCCGGGCCGGTTACATTTACTTCCAGCGCGGCGCGGAGATCGTCAATAACAGCATCAGTAATAAACAGATTCCGGTCGGTATCCGCAAGGATTCCGGCGGATACAAGCACGGCGTCAAGCCGGCCTCCGTCGCTCTCTATTGTTTTTGCGGCGGCTTCCGCCATGGATTCACTGGTTACATCAAGGGCTACCAGTTTGTAATTGGCAAATTGCCCGGCGGCTTCCCTTGCCAATACGGAAGGATTGTTCCGGTAAGCGGCATACACGGTGTGCCCGTTTTCCGCCATCAATCTGGACAATACCAGCCCAAGGCCCTGATTGACTCCTACGATACATATACGCATACAGTACTCCTTTTGGAAACCGCGCAATTAATTGACGCTTCCATCATTCTGTTGTATAGCCTGAATACCATTTCTTGACAAGTGGGGGAAAGCGTAAGAAAATAATCCAATGGAGCGTACCCGCCGCGAAAAAAAGCAACTGGAAATAACATTCCCCATTCTGTGCTGGGACAGCGGGACTATAACATTTCCCCTGCACTGGCATAACTGTTTCGAGCTTATCCTTGTTACCAAAGGCGGCATGTTTGCCTCGATAGACGATACGATATACGAAGTGTCCGCCGGGGATTTGGTCTTAATCAACTCCGGCGCTGTCCATGGTTTTTTTGACCAGCATCCGGGAACAGCCATAAATGGATTTCAGTTTGATGTTACGCTTTTTGACGAAAGTTTTATTAACCTGCGCGATGAGATTTTTCAAAACCCTGTTTTGGGCAAAAACAGCGCCAAAGACGCCGTTTATGAGCATTTGCGGCGGCTTCTGCGTGAAATTTCGCTCGAATATAAGGGGAAAAAAACCGGCTTTCAGCTTGCCATAAAATCGAAACTCTATGAACTTATGCTGATAATACTGCGCGATACTCCCCGGCGTCCGGCAAAATCATCGTCTTCAAAATTAAAACGGATACTCGCCTTTGTGCTTAACCATGTCGATGACCCGGACCTAACGCTGGAGGAAGCGGCGGAAGCGCTTGATTTAAGCAAATTTTATTTTTCCCATTTCTTTAAAAAATATACCGGGCAGTCTTTTCATTCCTATCTTACCAAAACAAGGGTTAATTTCGCCAAGCGCTACCTGATAGAATCAAAAATGCCGGTCATAGATATTGCGTTCCAGTCGGGTTTTAATTCAATACAAACATTCAACCGGGTCTTTAAAACATTGACGGGTTTTTCTCCAAGAGCTTACCGCCAGGAAAACAGCGTTCCTATGGCCGGCTTTGTAAATACTGTTTACCACTCAAAAAACGCCAAAAAAAGCAATTATTGAGAAGTTTGAACAATAATTGAGTTGCGCGTTTTTTCCATCGGGGATGTAATTATATAAACTGAATCTTTGGAGGAAAAACTATGTCAGTAAAAAAACAGATTTTTGTTAAACTCCTTGCTGTTTTTACAGCCGGTCTCGTGCTCGCTACGGCAGTGTCATGCGGTAAAAAAACGGATCAGGGCAGCGGCGCCGCCCAGGGCGGCAAAAAAATTACGGCGGAAGAACTGGAAAAGGCTTCCGGCACGCTTGAGTACTGGTCGTGTTTCACCGGTGATTCTCTCAAATGGGACCAATGGCGCGTAGCCGAATTTGAAAAGCTCTATCCCAATGTAAAAGTGAATTTACAGTCGGTGCCGGAAAGCGCCGGCGTTGGAAACGGGAAACTCCTTTCCGCTGTCGCCGCGGGCAACCCGCCGGACGTGATTGTCGCCGATGATTATGTCATCACCTACGGGTTCGCCGGCCAGGGGGCATTTGAGCCTTGGGATCCCTATCTCGACGCGATTAACCTTGCCGTCGATGATTTTATGCCCGGTTTTCATAACTTAATGGAATATAATGGCAAGACCTACCTGCTCCCGCAGGATTCCAACGTGTATTTCATGTTTATTAACACCGAACTTGCCGATGCGGCGGGTCTTGATTATGTCAACAACTATCCCAAAACCATCGACGAGCTCACCGCTTGGGCGGATAAACTCACCGTCAAAGACGCACAGGGCCGGATTACCCAGTACGGGTTTATCCCCTGGGCCGACCGCGGCAACGACGACCCGACGATGTGGCCGTTTATGTACGGCGCGGATATCTATAATATCGCGGAAAACAAGCTCGACCTTACCGACCCGCGTATCGTAGCCTCGTTTGAATGGGAACGGGAATTCGCCAAGAAGTTTGACCCTACAGTGGCAAAAGCGCTCGTAGCGACCGCCGGCGGCTTCTTCTCGCCTGCCCACCCGTTCTTCCAGAAAAAACTGGCCATGACGATAAGCGGCAATTGGACGACAAACGCATTGCGTATCTATGCGCCGGATATCAAGTATACCTGTGTGCCGATTCCGGTTCCCGCAGGCGGACGCGCCGGAGCTACCACACTCGGTTCGAATGTATTCGCCATACCCAAGGGTTCCAAGCGCCCCGACCTCGCGGCGCTCTTCTTTAAGTTTACCCAGCGAGCGGAAATCAACGCGGATAACTTTGATAACTGGCGGTCTATTCCCTGCGTCTACGCGATTTTTGACGATGTTTCCTGGACAAAGAACGGCGACCCGATTTATAAACTCGAACGGGAACTGGCCAATTCTCCGGCTTCAGGGCACCCGGCGCTGTGCGCGGTTTCCGCCGAGTTAAGCAAGCAGCTTGCCGCTGTACGGGACAACGTTATTTACAGCGACCGCGATCCGCTGCCGCTTTTAAAAGATGTGCAGGACCGGCTGCAGCCTGAACTGGACAAGAGCAAAAAATAGTTAGAGCCTGTTCAAAATCTGGAATTTTGGCGTTGCAAACGCCAAAATTCTACCTTGCAGGCTCCAAAAGAGCCCGAAAACCGGGATTTTTGCGGTCTATTGACCGTAAAAATCCACAATT
>JAITHQ010000076.1 GCA_031279925.1 Treponema sp.
GGCAAAGACCACCAGTTCTCCAGGGCCCAGGTTTTCCATTGCCCCTTCCCTGTAGTACCAGGCCCCTATGCCGCTGTAGGAAACAGAACTGTGCATGGCTACCACCAGGAGGATCACCAGGGAACGGATATTGTCAATGTAGGGAAACCGGACGCTTTTCATTTTTTCATTATAGGCCATGTTCGATTTTCTATATACCTGCCGAATTGCGTCAGCAGCTCTGGACATCTTGCTGCGGCTATTGACACATTAATTTTTTGGTTATACTGTTACACAACAAGGGGAACAATGCGGCGTTTTTTATTTTTTATCAGTTTGCTGTTTTTTCCTGTATTGTGCTTCGCTCAAAAAGATACACCAGCTAAAATTATTGGCAAGATTCCAGCCCTTGAGAGTAAAAAACTCTATCAGATACAGGTAGGGGCCTTCAAGAATATTCAAAATGCCGAAAGAGCTTTTGCAAAACTTAAAAGTGTTTCCTTTAATCCAATTTATGATAATCATCTTGATTTTACCAGAGTAATAATTACTGGAATTAGCGCGAGAGACATAGAAAGTTGTTTGAATAAAATAAAACCACTCGGATTTGGCGAGATATGGATTAAAGAAGACAGTACAAGATTGCCAATCAGTACCGCAGCTTTGCCGGCTGCGGCATTAACGGAAATCGGTTTTTGTACAATAAAAATTGGAGCAACAAAAAATGTTGCTGATTTGGCCAGGAACAAAAACATTGTTCAATGGTTGAGCAGCACGCCTTCATCGTTTACCGTAAACGCAAATGGAGATGTCAGCGGTGTAAAAATTGGCAATGGTTTTATAAGCATCAATGAACATGAATATATTTCCATAGCCGTGGTTCCCGCAGAAAACTTTTATATTGTTCCAGCCTCACAGTCTGCATTATTGCCGCCAAACAGCAGAACCGGCATAGATGTATCCAAAGATGTAACAGAATACAGGACAGAGCCTACATTCCGTTTGGCATACCGGTTTAATAACAAAGGTGAAGACAAAGGGGCCAGTGGAAAAAACGGGGGCGTTGATATTCTTGCCAGAGGAGAAAATTATAAATGGCTATGGACAACTTTTTATCAGGGCGGATGGTTTTATGACTTAAACGGCAATATGCGTGAAATGATAAATGGCTATCAAAAAGACAAGGCTGCCGGTATTGAATTAATGGTAAAACCTGAATTTGTATATGACAATGACGTTCCTTATTTACAACTAAAGCACTTATTGCATAATATGAATAATTTTACTGTAACTGACCAGCGGTTTGGCGCATCGGCTGATGTAATGATACACGACAATGACAACGCATCGCTTTTATATAAACCTTATGGCGCATACATGACCGACTCGGAATCAAACCCAACAATTGAACTTATGTTTATAGGTTTATCGGGTGACGGAATAACCCCTGTAGATACTCTATGGTTAGGTAGATGGGGATCGGGGACACATTTAGATTATATTTACGATGATGCGCGAATAGATGTTATTGGGCACGATACCGCAATAGGTTTTTCATATAAAAACATAGAGCTTAAAGCAGATGAATCAAAAGAATTTATTATTAGATTTACACTTGCCAGAAGAGAAAATCAAGAGTGAATAGGAATACTGTAACGCCTTTCTAAACCGGATAGTTCTTAACTAGCCCAAATACTGTCTAAAAACCTCCTCCAAAGCTAAATTTATCTTGCTGGTAATATCTTCTGAAAGGCGGCTGACTAGTTTCTTGCTGTCAGAAAGCGCCAAATCTCCCTTAGAGCCTGTTCAAAATCTCGAATTTTGGCGTTGCAAACGCCAAAATTTTACCTTGCAGGCTCCAAAAAAGAGCCCGAAAACCGGGATTTTTGCGGTCTATTGACCGCAAAAATCTACATTTTAAACAGGCTCTTAAAAAGCTCAAATACTTCCACTTCCGGGGCTTTTGCTATCCGCGCCAGTACATCCGGCTTGGGGTACTTGGAACCTCGCTCAATACTGCTCAAAAAAACAATGGAAATATCCGCTTTTTCGGCCACTACTGCCTGAGTAAATCCATGTCGGGAGCGTACAAATTTGATATTCATTCCTAACCTAGCCTTGATAGCCTTTTCATCCATGTTGCATATCCTTTGTCTAACCCCATTCGGTCCACCTCTAGTGAAACCAGTCTAAGTTTTGGCTTGGATTTTATTCGTGCGGAGGGTTTAATACCTCGCCCTTTAAGGCGAGGTTGTTGATTATGACTAGCCTTTCCTCTTCGGTTAGATTATTTATGTCGTAACGAGCCCTCTTGACACAAATCATCAAAAATGATATTTTTTTATCGATACATTTTTATCTGTAATTTTATTAAACAGACTGAGGAGTTATCAATGCAAAACGAGTACGAACCGGTACATGACATCGAAAGCCTGAACAAGGCGATTGGGCGGATCCGCGAAGCCCAGCGGGTCTACGCCGGGTATAGTCAGGAACAGGTGGACCGGATTTTCTTTGCGGCGGCACGGGCGGCGGCCAAAGAGCGGATTCCCCTAGCGAAAATGGCCGTGGCGGAGACCGGCATGGGCATCGTGGAAGACAAGGTGATCAAAAACCTCTACGCCTCGGAGTATATCTACAACGCCTACAAGGATACCAAAACCTGCGGGGTCATCGAGGAAGACCGGGCATACGGCTGGAAAAAACTCGCCAGCCCCATCGGGCTTGTGGCGGCGGTGATCCCCACCACAAACCCCACCTCCACGGCGATCTTCAAGGCGCTGCTCGCCCTCAAGACCCGGAACGGGATCATCTTTTCTCCCCACCCCCGGGCGAAGAACTGCACCAACACGGCGGCGAAGATCGTACTTGACGCGGCGGTGGCGGCGGGGGCACCGGAAGGGATCATCGGCTGGATCGACGAGCCGGGGCTGGAACTGACCAATACGGTGATGAAGGAAGCGGACATCATCCTTGCCACCGGCGGGCCGGGGATGGTGAAGGCGGCGTACTCCAGCGGCAAGCCCGCCATCGGCGTGGGGTCGGGAAACGTCCCGGCGATCATCGACGACAGCGCCGATATACTGCTCGCGGTCAATTCGATCATCCACTCCAAAACGTTTGACAACGGCATGATCTGCGCTTCGGAGCAGTCGGTAATCGC
>JAITHQ010000138.1 GCA_031279925.1 Treponema sp.
CAAAATGGCAGGGCGTACTGTGGCAGATTTCAATCAGGTATTCGCCCCGGCTTTTGGTACTGAACATGGCGTAAAAAGTCAGTACCTCGTACACCTTTGCAAGCGGCAGCCGCAAAACCCGTGCGGCCAGTTCCGCCCATTGTTGAGCCACGTAATTTTTCCCCGAAGCCGCCTGAATGTCCAGCAGAATGGCGATAAGCTGCTGAGGATCGTTTCCGTAGCCCGCCATAATCCGTACAACCCCTTCTTCCGTCAGTTCCAGTTTTTGCTCCATTGGTATAATATACCCTAAATTTCCCCGCAAGACAACAAAAAAGTATTACCATTAAAAGCTCTTTTTGGTTTTGACAAAAAGGATTCCGTAACTTTCAATACGGTTGAACAGGGTGCAATGCAATGGTAGGATCGATACATGAAACGGGAAACATGGAATAAATTTGTCAAAACGAGGGAGCAGTACCGCGCGGCGGTTGAAGAAATAAAGCGCTCGCTGCCGGAACTTGGGGGCTTGCAGCAGGAACTGGTCAAGGCCCGCTCCGCGGGGAAAAGCGGCAGCGCGGCCTACACCGTAGAGACCCCCATTGTGTACAATACCGCGCTTGACGATGTTGGCAGCGCTGATGATATACGTTTGATACTGGTGGCGGACAATCCTGGCCGCCGTGAACAGGCCGCTGAAAACCGGCGTTACCTGGTGGGGCCTTCGGGGAAACTGGCCGAAACGTTTTTCCGTGAAAATCCCTCGCTGGGAATAGATTTTCGCGCAAACGCGATTATCCTGAACAAGACGCCGGTTCACACGGCCCGCACCGCTGAACTGCGGGAACTGTGCCGCCTGGGGGGGACGCCGCTGACAGATACCATTGAGCGGTCGCAGCGTACCATGGCGCGGCTCTTGCTGGAGTTTCATAAAGCGCTCGCGCCTGTTCCCGTATGGATCATCGGTTATTCAGAGATGAAGCATGGCGGCATTTTTGCAGCCTATACCGAAGAGATTCAGTCTTTGTACAATACAAGTAAACATAAAGATGATATTCTGCTGTTCCGTCATTTTTCCATGAATCAATTTAAGATGGACCTTGGTCAGCGGGCTCTAGAAGGCGAGAGCCTTGCAGAAACTCTGGCGCGAATCGGCGCAGCGTACCGGCAGCGAATATTTGGATGGCAAGCCGGCTAAGAGCCTATCCGTAAACCAGGCGCTGCCCTGATGGAATCAATTGAACGATCTGCATTATCGAATTGTTCAAAAACCGGAGATGATCGACAAAGAATGATAAACCTCAAATAAAAAGGGAGTGAGTAGACGAGTATTGCGGGGAGCGACATCGATTTTATTTCTTGCCCCAGTCCTTTCTCTTTCGGCGTCTGCCCTCCGGTTTCGGTCCGCTGCCGGCGCAATAATGCGCACTTCCTTCTTCCCCTGTATCGACGGGGCCGGTGACCTTTCCCTTTACCGTTCAGCGTGGTTTCAAAACCATCTTCGGCAAACCGGTTCCCGCAACTGTTCAAGTCCGCGCCGGGACATTACCCTTTCGGAAATCATAAGGTCTGTAGAGCCTTCACCGGCTAACAGCGGCGCCTGAGCGCGTTTTCGCTTCTGTCCGTCATGCTTCCCTTTGTTTAATATTCCGTTGGGCAGTTCCCGTTCTTCGTTTGTTTAAGGTAGTTTGTATTTTTTGACGGCATAGATTTCCTCTCTCCTTACTCTATACCGCTTGTATATATTTACCTGTCAATACGGATGCGATACTAGTACCTAGTGTCATCTAAAACCTTACAATATTACCGGGTAAAGTCGTTTAAGTTTTATGCGAGCGTCGTCAGTGGTAAAGTGCCCGTTAACGCCCTTTTGGCCGGCATTCCGTTGTGTTTCCCCTGCAGCCAATTCCTTGTGCAGTGACGCAATGCATGGAATCCTGCGGCGCCGAGAGTTCGATTTCGGCTAGGTCAAGCCAACTTGTGGGGTAGCACCAAGAATAGGAATTACACGGGCCCCCTGGAGGACCTCATAACTCTTTATCCTGTAAAGAATTAGCATAAAAAAAGCCCGCAAAAAAGCTGAAAAAGAAATCGAGAAAAACCCACAAAAACCGCGAGGAAACCGAGAATTCCGCCCTGGCGTTAAACCTGATTAAAATGGCTTAAAATCGGCAAAAAACCGGGTTTTATGGCCTAAAATCCACAAAACAGGGGAAAAAAGCCCTGTTTCGGGAAACGCCATCCATCCCCAAGGTGGGACACAAAAAGGTAAAATCTAAAAATGGAAATGGTTGAAAAAATCGCAACGGCTCTTAATGTGGAACCGTTCAGGTTTTTTGTGGACGATATAAGCCGGGGCAAAGACGGTGTATCCGCAATGGATAATTACCTTGAAAGTTTAAGCGCAACAGAACGGCAAGATTTAACCAAACGGCTTGTTGCGCTCATCGCAAACGATGTGGAACAAATGCTGATACCTGAAAATAGCGCGCTTGCTCCTTAACCCAAGGAAGCACTGAATAATTCAATCGAGAATTATTTAGTGCTTCCCAATTATTGCATACAGAGCCATTTTTTGATACCTTGAAATACCATGATAGTAATGAAATTCGGCGGGAGTTCCGTGGCGGATGCTGAACGGATACGCCATGTCGCCGGAATCGTACAGGCGAATATTGAACGCCGTCCGGCGCTGGTGCTGTCGGCAATGGGCGACACCACCGACCACCTGTTGGAAGCGGGGGATGACGCATACCGGAACGGGACTGTTTCGGTTGGCCGGATCGAAAAACATCATCTTGCGGTAATGAAAAGTTTAAAGCTGCCGGAGCGCTCGCAAAAAGAGATTAAGAGCCTTTTGGAAGAACTGCGGAGTCTGCTTTCCGGCATTGCCTTAATCCGGGAGCTTACCGGGCGCACCAGGGATTACCTCGTTTCCTTTGGGGAGCGGCTTTCGGTGCGTATTGCCGCCGCTTATTTTAATTCGGCGGGAATTACAGCCGCCGCCTGCGACGGGTGGGACGCGGGTTTTGTTTCAGACTCCAATTTCACCGCCGCAGAGATATTGAAGGAAAGCTGGGAATTCATCCCCGAAAAAATTATGCCGCTTGTCAAGGCGGGTACGGTTCCGGTGGTAACGGGTTTTATCGCCAAAGACATCAACGGCAACATTACGACGCTGGGACGGGGCGGTTCCGATCTTTCGGCGACGATGATTGCCGCCGCCTGTAAAGCCGAGGAAGCGCAGGTGTGGAAAGACGTTGACGGCATCCTTACCGCCGACCCCCGCATCGTTACAAAGGCAAAGCCCGTTGAAACGGTAACGTATGAGGAAGCGGCGGAGCTTGCCTATTTTGGGGCGCAGGTGCTGCACCCCAGGGCAATGCAGCCCTGCATAAAAACCGGAACGCCGGTCCTGGTAAAAAATTCGTATAACGTTGCCGCCCCCGGCACACGGATTGTTTCATCGCTGGAAAAAAAGAACGTGCCGGTGCGGGCAATTACTTCCCGCCGGAATGTTACGCTGGTGGATATTGTTTCTACCCGTATGCTGGGCCAGTACGGTTTTCTTGCGGAAGTGTTTTCCAGTTTTGCCCGGCACAGTATTTCCGTGGACATGGTGGCGACCAGCGAGGTTTCAATTTCCCTCACCCTTGACACGGCGTATGAACTTTCCGCCCTGAAAAAAGATTTGGCAAAAATCGCCAGCGTTGATATTAAAACCGGCAAGGCTATTGTTACCATTATCGGTAACGTGAGGCGATCTTCGGAGATTTTGGCGAGGGCTTTTAGAACCTGCCAAATCCTGGGGGTGACGGTGCAAATGGTCTCGCAGGGGGCCAGCAAGGTAAACATCAGTTTTATTGTCGATGATGCAGAGGCCGCCGAGGTGGTGCAAGCGCTGCATCTTGATTTTTTTGAGTCGCGCGATTCCGCTCTGGCGGGGAAGCGGGCGGCAAGGAGTTAACATAAAATGAATATCGCTATTATCGGTTACGGCAAAATGGGTAAGATGATCGAGCAGGCCGCCTGCTCCGGCGGGCATACGATTGCCGCTGTGGTAGACCCTCTGGCTGCGGGGGCTTCTTTCCTTATGGGGGTAAAAATTAGCAAAAGTATTGAGGAAGCGGAAAATATTGATATTGCCGATGTTGCTATTGAATTCACCCAGCCTGCTATGGCGCTGGCGAATATCAAGGCGCTGGCGGCGAAAAAGATTCCCACGGTTACGGGAACTACCGGCTGGCACGACAAGCTGGAGGAGGCAAAGCAGGCGGTAAACGCGG
>JAITHQ010000141.1 GCA_031279925.1 Treponema sp.
CCAATCAGTATCCGCAGAATCGTAGTCTTGCCGCAGCCTGACGGCCCCAGAATGGAAAGGAACTCTCCATTATTTACGGTAAAATCGATCCCGTGCAGAATTTCCTGCCGGTTAAAAAACTGCGTCAGTTTTTGAATTTCCAGTTTAACTGCCATTACATCCTCTGGTTTAGTTTCAAAACCCAGCCGGAGTTTTGAAACTGGCCGTTAATATTTCCACCTGGCCAGGAGCCGTTCTTTTTCGGCAATGCTTTCAATGCCCCGCATGTCGGCTGTTTTTACATTTTGGGGATAATTGGAAACCGTATTGGTCTGTACCTTGAATATCTGCTCCGGCACAAAAAGCTCTTTGTCTTCCCTGCTCAGCGTGTTCATATAAAATTCAAACACATCCCGCACCGCTTTTCTGGTTTCCTTGCCTTTGATGACAGCCGTTCCGTACAGGGTATAGGGGGAGCCTTCCTCGAAATACAGTACCTTTAACGGCATTCCATTGTTAATGACGGTAACCGCCTGAAAGGTCATTCCCAGTCCAATACCGGCTTCACCCTGAATCAGCGCGTTTACCGGGCCTGAACCGGATGAGGTAAACTGCAGTACGTTTTGGGCAAACTGGTCAAAGTAGGCAAAAGCGGCGTCCTCGCCCATAGTGTTCACTAAATTTTTCAAAAAGAAATAACCCGTGCCGGATGATTTAGGATTGGGCATGGAAAGGGCGTTCTTGTATTCCGGTTTAAGCAAATCCTGATACGAGGATGGAAGCGGAATATTTCTGGAAGCCAAAAAATTTTCGTTAATAATAATACACCCGGTGCTTTTGTAAAACGGCACATACTTATGATGCGCGGGAACCAGATCATCCAAAAAAATGGAACTGTCGTAGGATGAAAGGTCCGCCAAATTGTCAATAATACCTTCCAGATAGGCTGAGTCCAGCTCGCCTACAATGTCGCAATCCGTTGCGGTTCCTTCGGCTTTCAGTTTTGCCGCCAGGTTTCCGGTAGTGGTATAATTGATTAGTACCGAATACTGCGGGAACTGTTCGTTAAGCCGTTTCTGTAGATACTCAATGCGAAAATCTTCTGATGAAGAAAATATCAACACCTCGCTTGATTCTTTTTTACAGGAAAATACCAGCCCCGCCAGAACCAGCGCCATCATCAAACGCATAGCCTTTTTCATTTTAACACTCCTTACATATTTTTATTTTCCACCCGGAATTAATTCCAGGATTTGTTTTATGGACATGCACAGCTCATCCGCCTCCAGGGAACGTTCATGTTCCAGAATCGTCCGGGCGGCCCGCACCATCGCCGGATACGATGCCCGGAGCAGGTGGTTGGCATAGATGATAATCGTTGCTCCCCAGGCGGCAAGTTCCTTTTCGGTAAAATGGTTGTAGGTAGTGGGAACCAGCACCAGGGGAACGCCCCGGTATTCGGCGCGAAACCGTTCGCAAAACTCCCGAATATCATCGCCGGATTGTTCCTTGCTGTGAATCATTATACCGTCCGCGCCCGCCGCAATATAGGCCCTGGCCCGTTCGAGGGCGTCGGAAACCGTAAAGCCGGCAATCAGGCTTTCAAGCCGCGCAATAATCATAAATTCCCTGGTTACCTGGGCGCGCTTTCCCGCGCCGATTTTTTCGCAAAAATCCCCAATGGGGGCAAGCTCCTGGCTTACCTCGGTTCCAAAAAGCGAATTCTTTTTCAGGCCGATTTTATCTTCTATAATAACCGCGGAAACGCCGTTCCGTTCCAGGGTGCGGACGGTAAAGACAAAATGCTCCGGCTTGCCGCCGGTGTCGCCGTCAAAAATAATCGGCTTGGTGGTACATTCAAGAATATTGGTTAAATCCTGCAGGCGGGTGGTCAGGTCTACCGCCTCAATATCGGGCTTGCCCTTGCTGGTAGAATCGGTAAGGCTTGAAGACCATATTCCGTCAAAACTGTGCAGGCCGTCTTCCTTCTCAATTTCCAACTGCTCGGCAATCAAACCGGAAAGCCCGGAGTGAGCTTCGATAATGCGCACCGGTTTTTTTATTTCGACAAGCCGCCTGAGCGTTCTAAGGCGTATGTCCGGCGTGGTTCCCAGCGAACGCATTGCCTCGTTTAACGCCGATGAGTTGACCCCCGGGGTATAGGGAATCTCAATCACCTCGCCGCCCAATTCCCGCATCAGGGCAATTACCTCTTCCCGCTCTTTGCTTAACAGCCCGGTGTTCCAGTCGTTGCCGTGGATTATCGCGCCGGGCCGGTATTTTTTTAGATTGGGAATATAGCTCCAGTCCTCCTGCGGCACAACTCTGGAAACGCCCTTGATGTTTTCCACCACTTCAAAGCGCTGCTCCCAGGTAAGATAGGGCAGCCGTTTGTGGGAGGCGATAGCGGAGTCGGTAAGCAAGCCCACCAGCACTTCGCCGCGTTTTGCCGCTTCTTTAATAATGTTGATAATACCGGGGTGAATTATATCGCCCCGCAGTCCCAGATAAATCGTCTTCATGTTACCGCCCCGATTGAACGCATATAGCTTTCCAGTACCTCCGCAAAGGCCGCCATTTCACGGGGCTGTATGCCGCCGATATTGGCTATTCTGAACGTGTTTGCACCGGGGAGTTTCCCCGGATAAATCGTAAAGCCCCGGCTTCGCGCCATGTCGTGTAACGCTTCAAATGAGTAAGGGGG
>JAITHQ010000145.1 GCA_031279925.1 Treponema sp.
CCAAAGGGGGCGTTGTATTTTTCATAGGCAGGATAGGATGCAAGCAGGATAGCGGCCACGGTATCCGCCGCCGGGCCCGGGCCAAAGGAAAGGGCGCTCCATTCGCGGGCGATTGCCTCCGCGGAAAGGGCAGGGTTCCACGCTATTCTGCCGTAGCCGTACAGGTTCGCCTGCGCCAGACTGTGGCCCGTCCAGTTGTGATCGCGGCCAACGTTTACCACAGCGGCAAAACCTTCGATGTGTGAACGCCCCGCAGCATAGGGGCCAACCAGCTCCTGTATTGTGCTGTTGGGGCCCTGCGCCGTGTCAAAGGACATAATGTCCTGCCAGAGCCATGGCAGGTAGCACAGGTCAATCTGATGGCCGGTGTACTCCTGCGTTATCTGCAATTCCATTACATGGCGGGTGTTGGGTAAGGCTCCAAACAGGGGCGTTACCGGCTCGCGCACCTGAAAATCGTAGGGGCCGAATTTTATCTGTAAAATAACATTGCCGTCAAACGCGCCGTCCAGCGGCTTAAAGTGGTCATAGGCGGCCCGCGCCCGGTCAAAGCTCTGGTCGCGCCAGTCCTGTGCGCAGTTGTACACAAAACAGCGCCAAATAATTTCGCCGCCGTGGGGCTTGACCGCCTGCGCCAGCATATTCGCCCCGTCAGCATGGCTGCGCTGGTACTGGAACGGCCCCGGCTCCCCTTCGGAATCGGCCTTTACAAGGAAGCCCGCCAGGCCGGGGATATAGTGATAGATAAGGGCGGCCCGCTCTTTCCACCATGCGGCCACAGCACTGTCCAGAGGGTCGGCGGTGGGGAGTTTTCCCAGCGACCAGGGAGCGCCAAAGTTAATCGAAAGAAACAGCCTGATGCCAAAAGGGCGGAACAGAGCGGCTAAGGCCGCCGCATCGCCCAGGTATTCTTCGGTGATAAGGAGTTTTGCCGCGCCCCGTACATTGACATTGTTAATTGATACACGGTTAATTCCTACTGAGGCAAGCAGGCGGGCATAATCCCTGATACGGTCTGTTTCGTAATCGAAACGATTGTTTTTGAAAAAGAGAGATGTCCCTGCATAGCCCCGCTCAATGGAGCCGTCAAGGTTGTCCCAGTGATTGATCATCCTTAAGGGCGAGGCCGGCTCGTCTCTCAATTCAAAGCCGCTTTTTATTTTCCCCTCTGCCAGCAGCGACAGAAAACTGAATACGCCATAGAGAATGCCAGGCTCGTTCTGCCCGGCGATAATCGTTTCGTTATGCGTAACTTTTATGATAAAGCCATCCGCCTTGATGCCGGCTGCGGAAAGCTGAAAACGGTTTGCCATGCCGGAAACGGTTCCCAAGAATACGCCGCCCGTTCCCGCAGTGGCAAAATCGTACACCGCCGGTGAAAACCCCAACAGCCGCTTAATCCCCCGGCGGAATTCTTCGGCTGCCTGAACGGAACCCTCCTCTCCTTTTTCGACATAAACAACATTCAGCGCAATATGTTCCGGCTTTTCAACAGCCCGTTCCTGCAGCCAGCAGTTGTATTCATTCAGCATAATTCACTCCCTGGTATTTATTCGTGCGGAGGGGTTTAATACTCCGACTGCAATTCCTTATTAAGAACAATCATACCCCGCTGTTTACGGCGGGGTTGGTTGATTTGGCTATACATTTTTTACCCTCTGGCGCAATTAGCGTATCAGAACCTGGTAACAAACTCTTTTAAGGATATACATATAGTACAAAAGAAATCCGATTTTATCTAGACGGGCGCCGAACCGCATCATAATTTTTCTAACCCCAGAGGAACGGAAACTTACAAGGGAAAATAGTTCCTTTCCCCCTCAGCCCGTGTTACTGATGGTTGAATTGTGAATTGCCGCCCAATACGGGCCTGGGCGTGACAAAGGGGGATGACATACATATACTGGTAAAAGCGCCAATGGAAGTTTTGTTATGAAGCGATTTGCACCGTGCTGGCAGATGCAAGGGCTTACCAAATACATCAATGCGCACAATGGCGCGTCTGTTCCCGTCATGAACGGCGGAATAACCGTCATTGGCGGCGTAAGGCCCTAAGGGGCAAAAGGAGAAACCAATGACCGCAACGCTCACCTGGTATGGACAGGGAATTTTTTTGGTTAAAACAGCAACCCATTCGCTGCTTATCGATCCCTATTTCAGTGACTCCTGTGCCGAAGAGGGCTTTATCCGGCGCTACCCCCCGCCGGTACAAAAGGGGGAACTGCGGGTAGACAGTGTGGCGTCAACACATCCGCACGGCGATCACCTGGACTTGGCAACCCTGCGGGACTACATTGCCTTTGAAACTTTTTACGGCCCGTCAAGCTGTGTTGACGCGCTTAAGGCTGAAGGATTTCCCCAAACCAAACTCCGCCGGCTGGACCGGGGGGACCGCGCCGATGCGGGCGGACTGCGGCTTAACGCGGTTTATGCCTGCCACACCCAAGACAGCATTGGAGTCGTTGTTGAATGTGAAGGGACAAAAATATACTTTAGCGGAGACACCCTCATGGATGAAAAACTGATTGCGGCAAACGAGCTGGGGCCGGACATTCTGGCAATCTGTATAAACGGCAAGTTCGGCAACATGAGCTGGCAGGAGGCGGTTGTCCTTGCCCACCGTTTAAGGGTAAAGACAGCCATCCCCGCCCATTACGATCTGTTCGCCATCAACGCCGAGGACCCCGCCCCTTTTGCCGCAGCCTTTACCAACAGCCCCATCCGCTGCCGGATTATGGAACGCGGCCAGCCCTGCGAGATTGCCGCCCTGCTGTAAGGTCACGAACATTGGGCTTGTGAGGAAGCCGTTGGTTTTCTCACAAGTTATGTAAAACCGGCAGAGGGCTATTCAAACCCGAATTTTGTTCTTGTTTCTTTGTACATTTGGACATACTTCGCCGCCGATTTTTCCCAGGAAAAATCCTGCTTCATTGCCCGCTGGCGCATAAGGGCGATATGCTCGGAGCGGTTGTACCATGCCCAGATCGCCCAGCCGGCTGTGTTGTATATTGCCGCCGGGGTAAGATCATCAAACATAAAGCCGGTACCGGCCCCGGTCTCTTCGTTGTAGTTTTCCACCGTATCGGCAAGACCGCCTGTTCTTCGAACAATGGGAAGCGTTCCATAAGCAAGCGAGTACATCTGATTAAGACCGCAGGGCTCGTAGCGGCTGGGCATAAGAAAAAAGTCGCTGCCGGCCTCAATAAGGTGGCTGTAATTCTCGCTGTAGCCTATCTTGGCCTTAAAGTTGGAAAGCCGGGATGAAAGGCTTTGTATTTCATGTTCACACCAGGCATCGCCCGATCCAAGAAGCACAAGCTGCAGCTTCATGTCCCGGCATATTGACCATACTGAACCGTAGGCAGGGCCAAAAAGCTCCCCCACTCCCTTTTGTTCCGTAAGGCGGGTTACCATGCCAACAATCGGCAGAGTACTGTCCTGGGAAAGGCCAAAGGCCCGCTGCAGGGCTTCTTTTGCCCTGGCCTTTCCCGCCAGATTTTTGGCGGAATAAGTTTCGGGGATCAAGGCGTCCTGCGCCGGGTTCCAGACGCTGGTATCGATGCCATTTAAAATACCCGAATAATCGGCGGAACGGTAACGGAGTACCCCGTCGAGCCTAAAGCCGTGGGTCTGGGTTTTGGTCTCTTCGGCGTAATTGGGCGAAACGGTGTTAAGCCGGTCGGCGCTGTACAGTCCTGCCTTGAGCAGGTTCAACATATTCCAGTCCTCAAAGCCGGCATTGTAAAACACATCCCAGCCAAGGCCGGAATACCAAAAATTGTCTTTGCTGTAGATGCCCTGATACCCCAGGTTGTGAATCGTTAAAATAGAAGCCGTCTTTTCAAACCCGCCGGCGCCGCCCGCCGTCCGCTCGGCAAATTTCAGGTACACCGGCGCCATTGCCGCAGGCCAGTCATGGGCGTGAAGTATGTCTGGATACCAGCCGATTTTTCTGCAAAGCTGGAAAACGGCGCGGCAGAAAAAGGTAAAGCGCCGGGGATTGTCCAGGAAGTCCGGCGATGAAGGCGCTCCATAGATGCCGTCTCTGCCAAAAAAGATTTCATGATCGATAAAGTACACCGGAACCGTTTTTTTTTCCGAAGAACCGGGCAAGATGGTGGTATAGACCGCGCTCCATTCCTCGCCGCCGCCCACCGGAACCCCCAACGCGCCGGAAAGCGGCTTAAGTTTATCCCGGTCAATCGAGTAATACCGGGGGATGACTATTTTTACCTCGTGCCCCAGCTTTGCCAGAGCGATTGAAAGCGAGGAAACCATGTCCGCAAGGCCGCCTGTTTTTGCAAAAGGCACCGCCTCGCTTGAAACCATTAAAATTTTCAAATTGCATTCCTTTTACGGGACTGTACAAAGACAGCCCATTTGAATCAAAATACCGGATCAAATCCTCGCCCTAAAGGGCAGGGTATTAACCCCCTTGGCACGAATAAACTAAACTGGCTGCAAACCACTGCTAGAATCTAGAATCGTTCAGCCATAGTAAGGCCGTTCTCTTTAAGAATCTTAAAGCCTTTTTCATGATCTTCCAGTTTGAAGATAACCACCGCTTTACCCGCCTTGCCCTCCAGCGATGCGTACAGATATTCAATATTCACCTGGGACTGCTGGAAAAGTTCCATCAGTTTGGCAAGACTCCCCGGCACGTCGTCTATTTCCACCGCGGCCACGCTGGTTTGCCGGGTGGTAAAACCGGCGGCGGAAAGAGCCCCAACCGCCTCATCAGTTTTGTCAACGATAAGGCGAAGAATGCCAAAATCCGCGGTATCGGCAATACTGATTGCCCTTAGGTTGATCCCTGCCTGGGCAATAGTCCGCGTAACCTCGCTTAATCTGCCTGTGGTGTTTTCCAAAAAGACCGATATTTGCTTTATTTCCATAAATAAATCCTCCTATATCTTCCGGTTGTCGATAACCCGTTTAGCCTTGCCAATGGAACGCTCAATGGTTTTTGGTTCCACCAGTTTTACCTTAAGGCTTATCTGGAGTTTGGACTTCATCACGCTTTCGATGCGGTTCCGCAA
This sequence comes from Treponema sp., assembly GCA_031279925.1. Next base: position 5,040 of record JAITHQ010000145.1, read on the forward strand.
GCCTTCAAGGTCTTTTGTTTCGTCACTGAAAAATTCTTTTTTTACCTCAACCTGTAATTCAACCGCATCCAGGTAGTTCTGATCCCGGTTAACCACAATAAGATACTGCGGCTCGGTTCCCTCAATTTCGATAAGGGCGTTTTCAATCTGGCTGGGGAATACATTGACCCCGCGAATGATCAGCATGTCGTCTGTTCTGCCAAAAATCCGGTGCATACGGACTGTGGTGCGCCCGCAGGAACATGGCTCGCGGATCAGGTAAGTAATATCCCTGGTACGGTAACGGAGCATGGGAGTACCCTCTTTGGTGAGGGTGGTAAAGACCAGTTCGCCCTTTTCGCCGCTGCTTAGGGGCTTGCCGGTAACAGGGTCAATTATTTCCGGGTAAAACAGGTCCTCGTTGACATGCAGGCCGTTCTGGGCCTCACATTCAAAGGAGACGCCGGGGCCGATGATCTCGGTAAGGCCGTAGATATCATACGCCTTCATGTTGTAACGGGCCTCGATTTCCTTGCGCATATTCTCGCTCCAGGGTTCCGCCCCAAAACAGCCTTTGTTGATGGGAAGTTTTTGCAGATCAATGCCGGCCTCGGCTGCCTCCTCGGCCATGTAAAGGGCGTAGGAAGGGGTACAAGTAAGCATGGTCGAGCCAAAGTCCTGCATCACCATAAGCTGGCGCGAAGTATTGCCGCTGGACATGGGCAGCACTTCCGCGCCGATGTTCAAGGCGCCGTAATGCGCGCCGGGACCGCCGGTAAAAAGACCGTAACCGTAACAGTTCTGCACGATGTCGTTCCTGGTGCAACCGGCGGCGGCCATTGTCCGGGACATGGCCTCCCGCCAGATATTGATGTCCTGCATGGTGTATTCGTCCACAACAGGCTTGCCGGTAGTACCGGAACTCATGTGTACTTCCACGATCCGGTCGGCGGGGCAGGCCCGCAGTCCATGCGGATAATTTTCGCGCAGGTCGTCTTTGGTGGTAAAGGGCAGCTTTTCGATATCCCCGATGCCGTGGATGTCGCGGGCTTGTATCCCCTGTTCATCCATCTTTTTCCGGTAAAACGGCACATGGGTATATAGGGTCTCCACAAGATTTTTTAGATTGGCCAACTGGAGCTTTTGCCGCGCCTGTTCTTCCATACATTCGTATTCAGGATTAAAGATCATAGAGCCTTCCTTATTAGAGCCTGTTCAAAATCTGGAATTT
>JAITHQ010000264.1 GCA_031279925.1 Treponema sp.
TCAGGGGATTTTCTCCGTTCCAAGGGCTACGAGTTAATGTGTACCATTCTTGATACATTTGATGACATCGACGTTATTTTTTCGCATAACGACGGCATGACCCTTGGCGCGATTGACGCCATGAAAGAGCGGGACATACAGCCCGGCAGGGACATTGTTATCGTAACCATTGACGCGGAACAGGCCGCCATAGACGCCCTAAAGCGCGGCGAAGTTAACTGTGTGGTTGAATGTAACCCCAAGCAGGGGCCGGATATTATGCGGCTTGCCGGACATCTGGCGCGGGGGGAACCAATTCCCCGGATAAGCTACATGAACGAAGAGGTGTTCAGCGAAGACGATGATCTTTCGCTCATTCCGCCGCGGGGATACTGACATGACCAAGCCAGCAAAGAAACCGGGCCTTATCAAGCGTTTTATCATCAGCGCCAGTATTATTAAAACCATTAAAACTTCCCATATCATTATTATATTTTTGCTGCTGGTTCCCCTGCTGTTAAGCATAATAGTAACACTTTTTAATACCATTAGTTATGACCGGCTTATTAGCAATGTTGATAAAACAAACCGGCTTAATCAAATTGTAAAAACGGAAATTGCCGATGAACTGTGGGATATTGTGGCGGGAAATAAATCTTTTGCATCAGGCGATCAGTACCGGATAATAGAACGGATAAGCCGCCAGCTTGAAGATATAATGAGTACTACCCGTTCTCCGGCGGCGCTGGAAGTGGCGGGCCGGGCGCTGAATACCCTGACCCGTTATGTCAACCGGCTGGGCGTACAGATGGAACAGCAGTACCCCGTTATTGAAAACGAGCGTATGCTGGACGAAATCAGGGGCGTATCGGCGCTGGTCTCCGACATTTTGCAGAATTTCATCGTGCTTGAAATCGAATCCGCCGCCGCCGAAAGCAGAAGGATAAAGGCGCGGGCCTCCGCCATCGGCATTGCGGAAATTGCCATCATTATTTTTGCCCTGTTCTTTTCGGTGTTTGTGCAGGCATCGGTAGCAAAAAGCGTGGATACATCCATTGGTTCGCTGGTGGCCCTTTCCGGCTCAATCGCCGAGGGGAATCTGGATGCCCGCGCGGAACTGCCCCATGTGCGGGAACTGGAAAACCTTACCGAGAACCTCAATATTATGGCGGGAAAAATAAAAACTTTAATAGAAGAAAATATCCGCGAACAGCGGAATTTACAGAAATCGGAAATGAAGGCGCTGCAGGCCCAAATTACCCCGCATTTTTTGTACAATACGCTGGATTCAATTGTCTGGCTTGCCGAGGGAAACCGCAAGGAGCAGGTTATTTCAATTACCCGTGCCTTTTCGGATTTTTTTAGAATTTCGCTTAACAGCGGCAACGAATGGGTCAGGGTGCAGGATGAACTGAAACATATTGAAAGTTATCTTACGATTCAAAAAATCCGTTACCGCGATATTCTGGATTATTCCATCGAATATGAAAGCGTTATGGAACAGCGGACCATACTGAAACTGCTGCTGCAGCCGCTGGTGGAAAACGCCCTGTACCACGGCATCAAAAACAAACGGGGCATGGGACGCATTACCGTGCGGGGCTGGCTGGAGGCGGACAATGGCCCAGGCGCAGAGCGCCTCTGTTTCAGCGTTGCAGATAACGGTATCGGCATGACCGCAGGACAGCTTGCGGCGCTACGGGAACAGCCACGCTCTTCTCCCGGCCAGTCTTACGGGCTGTACAATGTGTGCAAGCGTTTGGAACTGTACTACAACGAGAGCGGCCTTTTGAATATTGAAAGCGTTTACCGGGAAGGAACTACGGTCACTTTAAGGATTCCGGTGGTGGATAATGTATAAAGTTTTTCTGGTAGAAGATGAAATTGTCGTCCGCGAGGGAATACGGAACAGTATCCCCTGGGACGAAACTGCCTACACGCTGGCCGGGGAAGCGCCTGACGGTGAAATGGCCCTGTCAATGATTCAGGACATCAAGCCCGATATTCTGATAACCGATATACGCATGCCCTTTATGGACGGCCTTGCCCTTTCCCGTATTGTTAAAAAAACGCTTCCGTGGATAAAAATTATTATTCTTTCGGGCCATGATGAATTTGAATATGCCCGCGAAGCAATTTCACTTGGCGTGGAGGAGTACCTGCTTAAGCCGCTTTCCTCGCGGGAGATGCTCCGGGCGCTTGATAAAATCGCCAAAAGGATTGACGAGGAAAAGCAGAGCCTGCTTAGCATAGAAAACCTGAAAGCGCAGGTGCGCTCATCAGCGCTGACGCTACGGGACAAGTGGCTTTCCGATTTTGTAAACGGCAAAATTTCCCCGGCGGACGCGGCGGAACAGGCAGGTGAATTTGGCGTTGACCTTTTGGCCCGGTCATACATTGCCGCGCTTGTCGGGATAGCCGGTTTAGGCGAAGGGGAAGCGCAGGCCGGTTCTGTTAGAACCATTATCGATTCGGTTATGGGGCAGTACGGCGGCAGTATCTGGTTTCCCGAAAATGAAAAACGTTTTGTACTGATTATCAAAAGCGACCAGAGCGGCGGTTCCGGCCTGCTGCAGGAAACGGCCTACACAGCGGCCAGGGCAATCAAGCACGAGGCTGAACGCGGCGGCTGTGTCATTGCCGCGGGAATCGGCGTACCCGTTGAACGGTTAGGCGAAATTAACCGCTCGTATTCCACGGCTTTGCGGATTCTTGATTATGAAACCGCCAACGGGCTTGCCCAGATTGCCGACAGCAGTCTGCTGCCGGAAGGGGAGGGCCTCTTTGACCCTGCGGGCCTGCTTAACATTGACGGCGATTTATTTTTTACCAAAATAAAATACGCGGCAAAAAAAGACATCGATTCTATTGTGGCGGAATATACGGCAATGCTGGGAAACAGTTTTGGCGAAAATCCTGTGCTGGTGTATTTTCTGTTTGGCGAGATAATTGTCGCCGCCTCAAAAATTGTTGAAAGCCTTGGCGGTGATATTAAGGCAATTGCCCCCTTCAGTTTGAAACAGGAGGACATTCAGCACATTGCCGCTTCCCGCGATGTGTTTGCGGACAAAATAAAAAGCCTCCTGGCGGCGGCGATTGAATTCCGCGATTCCCGCACTGCCGGACGTTATCAGTCGGTGATTGTCCGGGCGCGGGAGTATATCGATCAGCATTTTTCCGAGGCGGGTTTGTCGCTGTATTCAACGGCGGCGCATGTGGGGATCAGCCCGAATCATTTAAGCACGGTCTTCGCCCAGGAAACCGGAGAAAATTTTATTGAATACCTTACCCGGGTACGGATTGAGCGGGCAAAACAGCTCTTGAAAAATACCGCCATGAAAAGCGCCAGCATTGCCTACGAAACGGGTTTCAGCGATCCGCATTATTTCAGTTCTATTTTCAAAAAGAATACCGGTATGTCGCCCAGAGATTACCGGGCCAACGCAGCGGCATCTACGGAGCAATAGGTCCCGCTGATTAAATTACATTGAAACCACGGAAGGCACGGAAATAGACTCAATTCCGCGTTTTTCCGTGGTTTGATACGATATGAATAAATCAGTGCTGCTTTATTCGTACGGCGGCCTTGGTTGATTAAACTCTGGGAAAACGGCGTCTGTTTCTGTATGCCAATATAATGCTTTGCAACACAATGAAAAAGCACAGCATGGCGCCGGTGGTAATACCCTGCCACCACGGCCCCTTAAGCCTGAGGGCGACAACAATGTTATTAATTGTTCCCTGTGAAAGCACGCCAAAGAGGGTTCCGATAATATTGCCGACGCCGCCTGACAGCAAGGTTCCGCCAATAATTGATGCCGCAATAGCTTTCATTTCCGCGCCGGTAGCCTGTGTAACAGAGCCCGACCCGGTATGCATAAGATATACATACCCGCCCATCCCGGCCAACAAGCCGCAAAGCAGATAGGAGCATAACTTGGTGCGTTTAACATTGATGCCCAGCATTAACGCGCTTTGAATGTTGCCGCCGACGGCATACAGATTACGCCCAAATCTGGTCCATTTAAGAATACAAAAGACAATACCTACGGTCATCAGCGCGATTACAACGCCTAACTCTATTCTTGCGTCAATATAATTGCCATTTCTGGCCTCGTAACCAAGCCCGGGAATGGTAATTTCTATATTCTTCAACGCGTTAAACAGTTCATTTTTTACGGAACGGGGTTTCACCTCAACCATTGTCGTCGCGCCTCTGGCGAAGAACATACCGGCAAGAGTTACAATAAACGGCTGAATCTCCAGATAGGAAATTAACAGACCCTGAATAATGCCGAACGCAAGCCCTATACCAAGCGCCAATACCAATGAACCGAAAATACCAAAGCCTTTATCGTCAAGGCAGACCACACAGCTCATACACACCAAAGCGGTTATGCCGCCCACTGAAATATCTATGCCGCCGCCGACCATAACAACGCTCAGTCCGCAGGCAAGAATAATAAGCGCCGCGTTCTCGTTAAAGAGATTTAAGAATTGCTGCGGCCGGGTAAAACCGCCGCCAAAGGCGAATATGGAAAAAATGTACATGGCGGCAAAAATGCAAACCGTTACGGCAAGCAGCAGGCTGGTATCCGTAAGGGGTTCCCGTTTTCCCGCGCCGGGAAGGGAGTCAGCCTTGAGCATGGCGGGTATCCTCCTTCGCGGCGGCAGAGGGTTTTGACGCCGAATATTTGCCCCACTTGCTGCCGATCATATTCTTAACAACAGGCGAGCTGATAACGACAATAACGATGATAACTACCGCCTTGAACGCCTTAAGGGAATCCGAGCTGACCCCTGCCGCGTACAGGGTTATCATCAGGGCTTGAATGGTATAGGCGCCTATTACGGAGCCAACCATGCTGAATTTACCGCCGCCGAGTACATTCCCGCCGATGGCGACGGCTAAGATCGCGTCCATCTCAATATCGGCGGCGATAGTTGTGTGGTTGATTGTGGCGTTTCTGCTGACCTTGATGAAAGCGGCCACCGCAACGCAGAGCCCCGTTATGACATACGCCAAAAACTTGATAAATACCGGGTTGAGCCCGTTTAAGCGCGCTGATTTTTCGTTTATCCCCACCGCCTGCGTGTACAGGCCAAGATTGGTACATTGTAATACCAGGGCCATTATTATCATACAGGCTATGGTGATAAAAACAGGCGTGGGAACGGGCAGGCCGGGGATAAAATTGCCGAAATATTTGAACTGCGGCTCTGAGACAATGGGGAGAACACCGCCATTAATCCAATAAGCGATATACCGTCCGGCGGTATACAGTATCAGCGTAGCGACCATCGGTTGAATTTTAAATACGGCAACCAGAGCGCCGTTGAACGCCCCAAAAATCATCGCGACTATACAGCCCGCCAAAAAAGCGACAATTATAGGCGATTGCATTAATTCGGGGGCAACCTGATCTCCGCAGAGAATTCTCAGCATAACGCTGCCCGCTATGGCGATACCGGCGCCCACGCTGATGTCCTGCCCGCCCGAAGCTGCCGTTACCAGCGTCATGCCCAGGGCCAATATCGCAAGTTCGGAGGCGTTGTCGATAATACTGATTATATTTCCGGCCAAAACGGTATTGCCGGCGTTGTTTACGGTGGTAGCAATTCTGAAAAACCCGAGGTTTGTAATCAGGTTAAACAGGAATATCAAAAACAGGCCCAAAAACGGAATAATCAAATGTGATTTTACCAGGTCTTTGACCTTTCGGTGAATGGCGCGCTTGCCCCCTGATTCAGGCAGCTCTTGAGTATGTTCTTTAGCCATTTTCGGCCACGCCTCCCGCGATTGTATGCATTATTTTGTCCTGCGTCATATCGCCGCCTGTAAGCTCGCCGACAACATGACGGTCCCTCATAACGACCAGGCGGGAACAGGTGCGAAGCATTTCTTCCGTCTCGGATGAAATAAAGGTTATACTCATACCCTCTCCGGCAAGTTTGAGCACCAGTTTTTGTATTTCAACCTTAACGGCAATATCAATGCCTCGGGTAGGTTCGTCAAGGATGAGATACCTGGGGCGCGTCAGCAGCCAGCGCGCCAGAATAACCTTTTGCTGATTGCCGCCCGAAAGCGATCTGATCGGCGTGTCCGCTGACGCTGTTTTTATATTCAGCGCCTGTATATATTCATCGGCGAAAGCCTGGGCCTGGGCCCTGGTAAAGGGCTTGAAAAATCCTTTCATAACCTGTAAGGCAAGAATAATGTTGTCACGCACGGACAGGTCGGCTATGATACCGTCGTTTTTGCGGTCTTCAGGCAAATAGCCTATCCCGTTTTTCATCGCGTCAACCGGCTTCATTATCTTGACCGGTTTGCCGTTCATCCGCACAACGCCGCCGGTAACCCTGTCGGCCCCGAAAATGGCGCGAATACTTTCGCTACGCCCGGAACCAAGGAGTCCGGTAAACCCGTTAACCTCGCCTTTCCTGATTTGAAAATTAAACGGCTTGACCCCGGCGGCGCTCGACAGTCCGGACGCTTCATATACGGGTTCGTTTTCAAAAGCCGCCGGCTCCCGGTGGTCTGTCTTCGAAAGATCGCCGAGCTCTTTGCCCATCATCCTGGAAACAAGTTCAACACGGGGCAAATGGTTAATGTCATATTCACCGATAAGCTTGCCGTCCCGCAGAACCGTGATTCGGTCACACACCTCGTATACCTGTTCAAGAAAGTGGGTAACAAAAACAATGCCGACGCCGCGGTTTTTGAGGCCGCGCATCAGGGCGAACAGTTTCGCAACCTCATGGTCGCCAAGCGATGAAGTAGGCTCGTCCAGTATCAGCGCCTTACATTCCATATCAACCGCACGGGCAATCGCGACCATTTGCTGTACCGCCAGGGAACAGTTCGCCAGTTGCTGGGCGGGCTTGGCGGGTATGCCGAGATTATCAAGTATGGCTTTGGCTTTCTTTCTCATTGCGCCCCAATGTACCAAACGGTACTTGCCGCGCCCGATGAACATATTCTCGGCAACGGTTAAATTGGGGCACAGCGTAATCTCCTGATAAACCGTGCTGATACCCAGGGCTTGAGCTTCCTGCGGCGATTTAATGTTTACCGCCTTGTCAATCCCCTCAATGAAAATCTGTCCCGTATCCTTGGAGTAGACTCCGGTCAAAACCTTTATCAAGGTTGACTTGCCGGCCCCGTTCTCGCCCATAAGCGCGTGGATTTCCCCTTTGCGAAGCGTGAAGTCCACATCCTGCAGGGCGCAGACTCCCGGAAATGCTTTGCATATTTTCCGCATGGTTAATACCGCTTCTTCCCGCATTAAGCATTCTCCTTCTTATAGGGGTATAGCAAAAAAACGCGGCGGGTTTGTGGAGAAACCCTCCATACTCCCCGTACCGCGCTGTTTCAGCCGTCCGGCTGTTTCGGCAATCAGATACTATTCACCAAGACCGTACTTGTCAATATCGGCCTGAGTGATGGTCTTGGCGTCAAAGCCTTTTTCCTCAGAGATAATTTTCTTCTGGGCGGGAGCTTTGCCGTTTGCAAGGTCCTTAATCATACCGTTAATAACAGACGCCTGGAAGGGGCTGCACTGACCGTCATAATTCCAGTTACCCGCAAGCAGTTCCCTTAACGCCCACTTGTTGCAGTCAAAGCCCATGATGACGACATTCCCTTTCACGCCGTGGGTGACGCCGGCGGCGTCAAGAGCGGCGACGGCGCCCTTTGCCATATCGTCGTTCTCGGCATAGATTACGTTGAACGGCGTACGGGCGTTGATAACGGATTGAACGATAGCCTTCGCTTCATCAGCGCTCCAGTTGCCCGTCTGTTGAATGATCTTGGTCATTGTGCCGGCTTTAAATTCGGCGTCAAGAGCGGCGGTCCGGCCGATTTGAGCGTCGGAACCCATAACGCCCTGCAGATGGATAACGTTATACGCGCTCAGCTTCTGATTCTTGAGCCACGATACAGCGGTCTTGCCCTCTTCGGCCATATCGGAAACCACGGCGGCCTCATACAGGCTGCTGGGGGCGGAAACCATACGGTCAAACAGGAACACTTTGATGCCGGCTCTCTGTGCGGATCTCAAAGCGTCGTCCCAGCCGTCGGTAGCGGCGGCGGAAAGCAAAATGTAATCGACACCGTTTGTAACAAACTGATTGAACGCAACCAGCTGCTCTTCAAGCTTATCGCTGTACGAGAACGAGGCATCGTAGCCGTTGGCGCTGGTAAAGACGGCTTTGAAATCTTTGTCGTTGGCGGTACGATAGCCGGACTCAGAGGGCGGGTTGTTGATAATACCAACGGTGATTGCGCCGCTGGAAGCGGCTTTGCCC
>JAITHQ010000026.1 GCA_031279925.1 Treponema sp.
CACCGATGGAGGTAACGCTGTCCGGGATGGTAATGTCCGTAAGTTTTGCGCAGTCTTCAAAAGCACAATACACGATGTCGGTAACCGATGAGGGAATGACGTAGCCCCCGCTCTTTCCCTCCGGGTATAGAAACAGCCTGGTTTTGGCCTTGTTGAACAATACCCCGTCGGCGCTGCTGTAGACACTGTTTGCCTCGTCAACCGTAATACTCGTAAGCCCCGTAGCCCCGTCAAAAGCGTCCTCGGCCTTGTCAACGCTTTCCGCGATGAGAGCAACCGAGGCCGGGATAGTTAGGCTTGTAAGGGTAGTGAGCTTGTCAAAGGCGTCTTTTTCGACAGCCGTAACAGGGTGTTCCTCAATCACGGCGGGAATCTCCGCCGCGCCCCCCGCGCCGGTATACCCGGTGATGGTAACGGTTTGCGCCCCCGCGCTTCCTACAATTTTATAGGAAAAACCACCAAATGTTTTGGCCGGGGAACCGCCCCATAACCTGGAAAGACCCGCGCAGGAACTCAAGAGAAATGCCGCCAGAACAAGCGGCAAACCAGCACAAAGAACATACTTTGTTTTCATACAATACTCCTTTGAATATCTTTCTCCGTCCAACGGACGGTTTGTTACCATCGAAAAAATGATCCGCGCTTCGCTTATCCCCCGCCTCCGCGTCCTTGAAGAGCTTCACCCGGCGGGGAGTTAAAAAAGTTCGCTTTCAGAAAATGTATTGATGCCGAAAGCTGGTAGAACAAGATGCGGCACTGCCCAGTGTTCACCCTGGTCCGCCTGCCGGACATGACCCCGGTAAGCAGGTTCCGGGCCGAGGCCGCCGTTAGACCGGAAACAGACGTCTTTCCGCCGGGAATAGAGGTGTTTAAAGCTGAAAATGGGGGTTTTGGGGCATGGGTATCCCTCCCTGAAAGAGATTCAGGTGAGTCTAAGAGAGAGAGAGAGAGAGAGAGAGAGAGAGAGAGAGAGAGAGAATTATATCACAAAGCGAGCGGGAAATCAAAGAAAAAGTGAAAAAAGATACAAATGTTTTTTCCGCCCTATTTGTTTGAATGCTCATGGTTGGTATCGTATCATACTTGCAGTATAAGTGTCAAGCGGAAAAAGAAAAATTTAAGGAATAACCGGCTCGTGGCGATATATCCGCCAACCATATCCAGGGGGCTACAAAAGCCCGGTTTTACCGCTTGCCTTCAAAGGCCAAAGCAAGTTTTTCCCGGATCAATTGCTCCAGTTCCCCGGCCTGGGGATGACCGGAAAGGTCTTCCGCCAGATCGGCGGCTTCGAAAATGTCCCACGCCTTTGAATAAAGGGGGTCTTCCGTTATATATTCACCGGCAAAGAAGCTGCCGCCGGGAAAGGCTCCGGGAAGGCTGCCGGGGACTGCCCCAAGGGCTGCGGCAATGGTTTGACTCTGTTCCGCAAGAAAGGCAAGAAAGGCCCAGGCCTCGTCGGGTTTGGCGCATTCGCTGCTAATGCCGGCGTGTATTGCCAAAAGCCCCAGGCGCGTTTTCCCCTGCGCTGCCGCCGGTATGGTGGTAATGCCAAAATCGGCGGCGTTCATAGACTTGCGCAAAATGGAGATGTCCCGGGACGAAGCGGTCATCATGGCGATTTTTCCTTCGGCAAATTCCTCCAGCCGCACGGCGCCGGTTTTATCAAAAGTTCCCGGGGCAAGCAGCCCCTCCCGGTTAAGCTGCCCAAAAAAGGCAATAGTATCGGCGGCGGCCCGCGAAAGTTCCAGCTGGCCATCCGCTGTTTCAGGCGGACGGATGTCCCCGCCTGCCGCCCAAATCCATGAATATACATCCCTGCGCAGGCCCAGCGGATCGCCGGGACTTAGGCCCAAAGCCGTTCCATAGACAACTGTCCTGCCAGGGTCAGGGGATTCGTTCAGTTTTGCCGCAGCCCGCGCCGCGGCAAGAAATTCAACACGGTTTTTGGGCGGACGATCCAAACCGGCGGCCATAAGAATCGGGATATTATAGAAAAAAAGGTCCATAAACGAAACAAGCGGTATTGCCCATTGCCCGGATTGGGTTTCGGTATGAATGTATGGGGTAAGGGAACTTAAGGCCCCCTGGCGCAGCAGGCCGCTCAATTCACATTCTTCAAAAAAAATCAGATCGGCCACGCCCTGTTCCGCCCGCCTGACCCGCAGTTCAGGTTTCTGCTCTTCAAAGTCGCGTATCAGTTTATCAACTATATCTTTGCCAAAAAGAACCTCGCATTGCGGAGAAATAAAAATATCGGTACGTTTTGGCATGGCAACTGTCCTAAAAATAAAATTGAAGGCGATAAGCGCCATAACAGCTGCTGCAGCCGCAAAAAGGAACCAGTCGATTCTTTTAATGCCCGGCGGCTCCAGGCGCTCCGGCTGGATTTGTGGGTATATTTCGCCTGAATTTTGAGATTTTTTAGCGATTAAAATGGCAAAACTGAATTTCTTCCATATCCTTTCCCTTAGAGCCTGTAGAGCCTGTTTAAATTGTGGATTTTTACGGTTAATAGACCGCAAAAAACCCGGTTTTCGGGCTCTTAAAGTTTTTAACTTGACGAGAAAGGCTCTCGACTTTTCAAGAACTTTACGATAAATTTGTAGTATGCTCACTTTTCTTAAACGGCCCCTGTATGTTCTTTCAAATAAAATTCACCGGAAACCTCTGCCGGGAAAAAATATGAAAGAACAATGGATTGCGGATTTTTCCAAACCCGAAAAATCCTGCTTTGATATTAAATCAGAAATTTCCTACAATGCCTATCTGGAAAACGGCTCGTTAACCATTGGTTTGAAAAAAAAGAACTGTATGGCCTGGCTTGAAACCGAGGATCGCCTTTACGAGGACCAGGTTATCGAAGCCCATTTCCGTCTGGAAAGCAATGGAGGCTACTCAGCCGCCGGCATTATGTTCCGTATTATCGAGCAGGGAACCTATTATCTGGCGCTTGTTTCCAGCAAGGGCTTTTTTCGCCTTGACGCCATAAACGGCGGTATCCCCCGGCCCTTGATTGGCTGGACCGAAGCGCCCGGACTAAACGAGCGTGGCATACATCTTTCCATTATTGCCTGCCGTGATCATCTGATTTTTACCCTTAATGGCAGGTGGATCGCCGAAACGCATGACGATTCCATTATGGGAGGGCATCTTGGCTTTGCCCTGGTTTCCTATGATCTGGACCAGCCGGCGGAAAACAGGACAGGCCCAAATACTGAAACCAGCAAGGATGAATCTGCCCCGGAACCGGTCAATTACTGCTGCCGGGCATGGCTGGATTTTCTTTCGGTGAATTCACGGAGCCGCGTTGTCGAGGCGGAGTATAAAAAATGGAATAACAGCAGGGAAATTACCGCAGAAAGCCGCCTGCGCCTTGCGGAATCTTTGGCCGCGCTGGACAGGACCGGGCCTGCTCTTGATCAGATCGTTAAGGCATGGGAAAGGCGGGAAGAGGCTGCCCGCAGCGTTACGGCAACCTATACCGAAATGCGGACCAGGCGGGAACTGCTGCTGGCGGCCAAAATTGCTTCGCGGCTTAAAGAATACGATAAAGCGGAGGAATACATAAACGCCTGTCTTGTGCAGGGTGTGGATAATATCGAGGGCGAAGAGGCCCTTGCCGAAAAGGCAAAAATTCTAAGCGGGCTGGAAAAATACGATGAGCTAAAAATATTTTTGCCGGAATATATTGCCCATAGTCAATCTGTTTTGGAACCAGCCGCCCTGGCTTCTCTGTACGGCCTGTTAGGTCATGCCCACTGGAATTTGCATGAATATGAAGCGGCGGCGGCGGCCTGGGACAGGGCGTTTGAACTGAACGGTGAAAATGTGCTGTATGCCGGAAGGGCAGCCGAAGCCTATGAACGTTTAGGCAAAAAGGAAGAAGCCCTGCGGCGCTGCCTTGAAACCGGAAAAACATTTTTCCGGCAGGAACAGTATGATGAATTAGGCGATCTGATTCCCAAACTGCTTTCACTTGGGGAAGACTGCTGGGAAGCCCGCGCTCTTGCGGGTAAATGGGCTTTTGCGGTTGAGGATTTTGACCGCGCCGAATCGGAATTGGCAATTTCAAATGAACTAAGGCGCAAGCTGCGGCCTCTGCCGGCGGCTGATCCTGCGGTAAGTTATCTTCGGGGCTTGCTGTTTGACCGCAGGGACAAACCCCGCCAGGCATTTCCGTTTTTTGCCGAGGCGGCCCGTCTTGCCCCGGACTATGGCATGTTCCGCTTCAAACTTGCCGAAACCCGCTACCGAATTGGCGGCAATGCCCATGATCCCGAACTTGCCGGTGATCTGCAAGCCGCCCGGAGCCTTTTGCCCAATGATGATCAGGTTCGCAGCTTTGCCGCTGAAATCGAACTTGCCCGCAGTAAGGCCATACCTGCCGCTGCTGAATCCGCGCCAGAGCCGATTCAGGTTGAAGCGCGTGAAAGCCAGGCGGAACCATCGGACGGGATTGTTGGGGACAAGCCGGTTTCCGCCGAAGACAGCAAAACCGGCGCAGCCACAGGCGAAACCAGGCCCTTTGTAGACGGGAGCCTTAGTGCCGGGGCAGAGGCTCCTATTCCGGCGGAGGATTCCGCAGCGAAGGCACAAGCGCCCACTGTGGATGAACAAACAGAAAGCGAATCAACAGTAAAAACTGCGCCGGATGAGCCAAGCGCCGCCGCTATGCCAAGCAGTGCGGTGGAGAGTCCGGCGGTGGCGCCAGGCATTGCAGAAACCGGCGAGGCAGAGACCACGGTTCCGCTGGCGGATTCTGCAGCGGAAGTAGTAACCGTCAAGGAAACAGCAGCCACCACGACGGCACAAGCCCCGACTGTGGATGAGCAAACAGAAAGCGAACCAACAGTAAAAACTGCGCCGGATGCAAGCGCCGCCGTTATGGCAAGCAGTGCGGTGGAGAGTCCGGCGGCGGTGGCAGGCGTTGTAGAAACCGGCGAGGCAGATGTCCCTGTTCCGCTGGAAGATTCCGCAGCGAAGGCGGCAACTCTAAAGGAAACAGCAGCCACCCCGGCGGCGCAAGCGCCTGTTTTGGCGAAAAAAACAAAAAGCGCCGGAAAAGCAAAAACCGCGCCGGAAAAGCCGCGCACTGCCGCCAGGAAAAGCAGCGCAGAGGAAAGATCAACGGCGGCAGGCACTGTTCCACGAGAGGATTCCGCAGCGAATGCGGCAACTCTAAAGGAAACAGTATGCACCCCGGCGTCGCAAACGCCTGCTTTGGCGAAAAAAACAAAAAGCGCGCCGGAAAAGCCGCGCACTGCCGCCAGAAAAAGCAGCGCTATAGAGAGTAAGGCGGCGGCAAAAGCTGGTACGGTAAAGGTTAAACCGGTAAAAGCCGCCGTTTCCAGCAAAACAGTTACAAAAAGCCCGGTAAAAAAGGCCAAAGCCACAATTGCAGCAAAATCAGCGCCGGGCGGGACCGGTGCCGGGGCAGGTAAATCCGGTAAAACGAAAACAGCGGCGGTGGGAAAAAAAGCCGCCGGTACAACTACAACAAAAGCCGCCGCTTCCAGAAAAGCATCTGTAGACAGTCCGGCAAAAAAGGCCAAAGCCAGGGCGGGCGATTCAGTAAAAAAAATTACGCCTAACAAGGCGGGAACAACGAAAAAAAACAGGAATACGCCGAAGGAATCTGCTGCGGCAAAAAAGACCAAGGCTTCCGCTGCATCAAAAAAATAACATATCTCGCCCTGGGGCGAGATATGTTATTCTACCTTGCAGGCTTCAAAAGAGCCCGAAAATCGGGATTTTTGCTATCTATTGACCGCAAAAATCCACAATTTGAACAGGCACTTAGGGCTTCATCATCCCTGGCTGCTTACTCAACCTTAAACCGGGATACCTCGCGGACCAGTATGTCAATATTTTCCTTGTTTTGTCCGCTTATCTCGTTTACACGGTTTACCGCCACATTGATCTGATCCGCCCCGGTGGCCATCTCGTTCATCCCTCCGGTGATCTCCTGCGTTGCCGT